>VSNB01000028.1:0-2961 GCA_009774055.1 Clostridiales bacterium | reverse complement strand
GAGCAGGTGTTCTCAAAGGTCAGCATGTAGAAATCTCCCTGCTGCTTCCCGCTGATGCGGATGGCCTTGGCCCCATCGTTTGCGCGGCAGGCGGCGATGGCGTTGTCCAGGGCGTTGGCGAAGAGCACACACAGGTCAAAATCGTCAATCCCGCAGGGCTTGGGCAGGACCAGGGACACCTCCGCCGCGATTTCCTTCGCCAGCCCCAGCTTCTCTCCCAACAGAATATCCACTACCGGATTGCCGGTCTGATAGGGAAAGGACAGGGCCTCCGAAACGGCCTCCAGCTTTTTCAGGTACTCCCTGCCCTCCTCCGGCTTTCCGCTCCTGAGCAAACCATCCAGGACGGACAGATGATTTTTAATGTCATGGCGGAAGGATTTCGTCTGCTCGTAGCGCGCCTGTGCCTCCGCAATATAAACCTTTTGCTCGTGGGCCGCTTGAGTCAGCGATTGCAGCTCTGCCTGGGCCTGAAAGCCCTTGCAGAGCTGGCGGTAGGCATACAGGGTACACAGCAGTGCCGCCAGCCCCATGACTTGCAGGAGCAGCAGCGTACTGTGCCTGCCGACCTCCTCTAGGGAAATGATAGGGGCAAAAAAGCTGTAGGCGGTATGGAGAATATAGAGCTCCGCGGCAAAGAAGAACAGACCCGGAAACAGCAGAAGTCCGATGTAGGGCGTTTGACTGCCCTCTGTCCAAGTCAGGAGTTTCAATACAGCATGGTAACAACAGATGCAAAGTCCGAGGAAAAGGGCCTGTGCCACTATAAGCATCAGATACAGCGACGGGTTTCCGATCAAGCGGGGAAAGAGCGCCGCCTCCACGGAGTTGATGATCCCAAAAGAGAGCTGTGAGATGTAGAAGGCCAGCACGGAGGCCAGCCAGGACATGGATTGCTGATTTCCCATCCAGAAGCGGCTGACGGCATACAGCTCCAGCACACCCACAGCAACGGAGACTGCCCCGCCGATGTCAAATTTGGCTGGGATAAGTCGGAGTGCAGCCAGGAGGAGAATGTAGGCCGCAAAGTACCACAGTTTCTGCTTCTTCCCGGTGAGGCGGCTGACAAAGATAACGTGCATCACCCCCTGCCCCGCAATGCAGAGAACGTCCAGAAACAGAGCGAAATAGTCCATATCAGATACTCCTCTCTTTCATATAGCGCAAAAGGGCCTGGGTCAGTTCCCGCTCCCGCAGCCGGGAGGCGGGGATACGCTCCCCCTGGAATAACAAAACCTGTCCGTCTTGGCACCCGCGCACATAGTCTAAATTGACTAAATAGCTCCGGTGGCACTTGAAAAAGCGCCCGTCCACCCGCCGCTCCAGATCCTCCAGCTTGTCGTAGTAATCGCTCACTGTCCCGTCACTTTTGTGGAGGTAGATTTTCCGCCCCAATACTTCACAATACACAATATCCGACAGGAGGACAACCTCGCAGCCGGTTCCCCGCTGGATCACGATGTCCTCGGCTGCCCTCTGTTCCAGGGAACGGAGCACCCGGTCCATTGTCTGATGGAAACGGGCGCTGTTCAGGGGCTTGAGCAGATAGTCGTATGCCTCTACTTGAAAAGCGTCGAAAACGAGCTCTTTCAGCACCGTCACAAAGACCAGCAGGCTGTGATCTCCCCGCTGGCGCAGCAGCTTAGCCGTCTCCATACCGTCCGGCTGCTCCATCTGGATGTCTAAAAAAATCACATCAAAGCGATCAACCGCATTCAGCAGGGCGCGGCCATCGGGAAAGCTGCTGACTGAGTAAGCGGTGATTAGATTTTCTTTCATATAATCCACAAGATGTCCGGCAAGCTCCTGGGCCATCATGGGTTCATCGTCGCAGATCGCAATTTTTATCATGTTCACCACCACGCTTTTCTATTAGCCTATCAGATTAACAGAAAAGGGGCGGGGATGCAACCCCCGATGTCATGAAATGTCTCGGAACTGTCATGAAATGTTTTCGCTCTTAAAAAAGCCAGTGGAGCAGCCGCAGCCGCCCCGCTGGCCTGGAGGGGAGATGGAACTACAATCAGGTAATATCCCGTTTCTGATATACCTTTACCGCGACCCGATAGGAGATAAAAAACCAGACGGCGGAAATCGCAAGTACAATGTTAAAAGCTAACAGGATATTCTCTTTCACGGGGATAAACAGATTGGTGAGCAGCACGATCCCCACAATGATCCCCGTGGATGCCATGAAGGACATCATAAACACGATTTGAGATTTCTCCGGGTCAAACAGGTAGGCGCAAGGGAGGCTGATGCCGCCGGCCAGCAGCGTGGCGCTGATGCCAATCGCCCCATACAGGCACAGGGAAGGGATGGTAATAACAGCGCCGAAGAATCCAAGAGCAAGGCAGGGGAGCAAAGCGGTCATCAGCCCCAGAACCGCCAGCAGGATGTAAAACACAAATTTCTCCCCGATGATCTGCCCTCTCGACACCGGCATTATAATTACATTTTTATTCCACTTGGAGGCGGCGTCGCTGGTAATGCTGATAAAGACCGCTGTGGTAGAGGCAACCGGAGCCAGAACCAGCAGCGCGCTTGTCTCCAGGAGGAACGACAGACCGAACCCCAGAACGACCAGGCTGACGACAGTGACCAGGATATTGCTCTTGGCAATATAGAGGTCCTTCAACAGAACGCCTTTCATCACTTTTCCCCCTTTACATAGAGCAGCATGATCTCGTCAATCGTGGCCGGAACCACCATGGCCTTCGGATACTTCTTCTGCATCTTCTCCCGGTCGGCCACCAGCACCTGCCATTCATAGTCCATTTTGCGGTACACGATGATGTCGGCCTTGTCCAGCGCATCAAACTGCGCCGCCCCGCACTTGAGGATGCCGTACTGCTCCACCAGTTCGTCCTTGGGCTTGGAAAAAACCACTTTCCCCTCATGGATGAACACGATATAGTCCGCAATCTTCTCCAGGTCGCTGGTGATGTGGGAGGACACCAG
>VSNB01000279.1 GCA_009774055.1 Clostridiales bacterium | reverse complement strand
CAGGCCGAACCGGGGCGCCAGCAGCATCGCCGCCGTCAGGCGCACGCCCCACATGCTCACCAGGTTCATGATGCTGGGGGCCAGCGTGTCCCCCGCGCCCCGCAGGGCCCCCGCCGCCACGATGGACGCGGCGAACAGCGGTTCGGCAAAGGCCTCGATCCGAAGGACCTGGCTGCCCAGGGCCTGGATGGCCGGGTCCGGCGTCAGCAGGGAGAACATCCACGGAGCCAGCAGGAACATCAGTGCCCCGGTGAAGGCCATGATCCCCATGCCCAGGGCAACGGAGAGATAGGCGAAGCGGCGGCTCAGGTCCTTCCGCCCCGCGCCGATGCTCTGGCCCACCAGGGTGGTGGCCGCCGAGGCGATGCCGTAGCCCGGCATGTAGCAGAAGCCCTCCACTGTCACCGCCAGGGAGTCCGATGCCACCGCCACCGTCCCCAGAGGGGCTACGATGCGGGTGGCGGCCACATGGGCGCCGCCCAGGACGATCCGCTCCGCCGCCATGGGCAGCGACAGCCGGGCGGCGGTGCGCAGGCATTTCGCCTCCAGACGCCAGGGAACGCCCTTCACCAGATGCAGCGCCGGGGAGCGGAAGCACAAAAACAGGACCATCAGGACGGAGGTGACCGCTTCTGAAAACGCGGTGCCCAGGGCCGCGCCGGCAACGCCAAGCCCCGCGCCCGGTATGGTGAAGGTCATGCCCGGGAGGGCGGCGGTCCGGGAGGGGAAGATCAGGAAGAAGTTGAACACCACGTCCAGGGCGCACAGGAGAATATTCAAGAGGCTGGGGGTGCGCATGTCGCCGCTGCACTGGAGCATGCTGCCGGACGCCTGGCGCAGCAGGGAGAAGGGCAGGGCGCAGGAGAAGATGAGGAAGTACCGCCCCGCGTCCGGGCATATGTCCGCCGCGCCCCGGAGCCACCGGGGCAGGCCGAAGCTGATGCCCGCGCCCAATGCGCCCATCAGCAGGCCGATGGCGATGGCCGCCATCAATCCCTGGCGCACCACGGACTGGGCCTCCTGCCGCCGGCCCGCGCCGATGAGCTGGGCGATCTGGACGGAGAAGCCTGCGGCGGCTGAGACGCAGACTCCGCCGAAGAGCCACGTGGTGCTGGCCACCAGGCCGATGGCGGCGGTGGCGTTGGCCCCCAGGGAGCCCACCATGGCCGCGTCAATATATTGCATGGCAATGCCGCTGATCTCCGCCAGGATGGCGGGGACGCTCAGACGAAGCACCAGCCCCATCTGCTGCCAGAGGGTGGTGGAGGCGTCGGGGTGAAAATACTGGCCCCAGTCGATTTCCTTTGCCATAAGCGAGGTTCCTCCGTATTTGTCTATTTTGCGCAGTAAACAGCATTGTATCAGAAAATTTCCGGAACGGCAAGTGCGCTGTGGGGAAATTATTCTTTTTCCGGAAATAGCCGATGGAAAATATGCGGGAAGGGGTTGACCAAAATGGTCAACGGCGGTATGGTGTGGGGGAAGGGAGGGAGGAGCTTGAATCCGAAATTCTTCCGCCTGCCGCCGGAGCGGCAGGACCTGATCCGGAACAGCGCCATGCTGGAGTTCGGGGACAACACCTTTAAGAAGACCTCCGCCGACTCCATCGCCAAGAGGGCGGGGGTGTCCAAGGGCCTGCTGTTCCACTACTTCAAGGACAAGCGTGAGCTGTACCTGTATCTCTATCAGTACGCCCTGGACGTGTGTGTCAAGCAGTACATGGCGAAAAGCTATGACTTCGGGGAGACGGACTTCTTCCTGGCTCTGGAGAAGGGGCACAAGGTGAAGATGGACCTGGTCCGGCGTCACCCGGGGCTGTTCCGGTTCGTCATGCGGACTTATTACGAGCGGGACAGCGTGCTTTCCCCCAATCTGCGGCGGGGACTGGACGAGCTGATGGAGACGACCATACGGGACTTCCTCTCCCGGATGGACCTGTATAAGTTCAAAGAGGGGGTGGACCCCTATCAGGTGATCCGCCTGCTGCTGCTGGCGGCGGAGGGGATGCTGGCGGAAACCGGGGCCTCCACGGCGGAGGAGATCCAGGCGCTGTTCCTGGAGTACAAGCGGCATGCGGACATGCTGCGGAAATTCCTGTATAAGGAGGAATACGTATGATCTACATGAAAAATCTGACCAAGACCTACGGCAGGGCCCGGGGGGTTACGGACCTGACCCTCCACGTGCCGGCGGGGAGCTGCTTCGGCTTCATCGGTCCCAACGGGGCGGGGAAGTCCACCACCATCCGCACCCTGCTGGGGCTCATCGCCCCCACCTCCGGGTCGGCGGAGGTCATGGGCCTGGACTGTGTGCGGGACCGCACGGCCATCCTGGCCCAGGTGGGCTATATGCCGTCGGAGGCCGCGTTTTATCCGGAGATGCGGGTGTCCCAGGTGATCCGGCTGTCAGCGGACCTGCGGAAGAAGGACTGCCGGGCCGAGGCCGCCGAGCTCTGCCGGGACCTGGAGCTGGACACCCGGAAGAAGATCCGGGAGCTGAGCCTGGGCAACCGGAAAAAGGTGTCCATCGTCTGCGCTATGCAGCACCGGCCCCGGCTGTACGTTCTGGACGAGCCCACCAGCGGTCTGGACCCCCTGGTCCAGCGGGCCTTCTGGTCCCAGGTGGAGCGGCGGCGGCAGGAGGGAGCGGCGGTGTTCCTGTCCTCCCACGTGCTCTACGAGGTCCAGCGGTACTGCGACCGGGCCGCCATTATCCGGGAGGGCCGGCTGGTGGTGGAGGGGACCACGGAGGAGCTGGACATTGAGAACCGGTTTTTCGACTACTACGAGGGGAGGGCGGTGCAATGACGATTTTCAAGAAGGAGCTGCGGACCTGCCTGGTGAGCTTCCTGGTATGGAGCGCGGTAATTGGCGGGCTGATGGCTATGTGCGTGTGGATGTACCCGTCCATGGAGGGCTCTGTAGGGGATATGTCCGCCTTGTTTGCAAATATGGGAGAGTTCTCCGCTGCCTTCGGACTGGATAAGCTGCAATTTGGCACGATCATGGGCTTTTACGGTACGGAGTGCGGCAACATCCTGGGGCTGGGCGGAGCGTTCTTCGCCGCTCTGACCGGCATGTCCCTCCTGGCGGGGGAGGAGGGAGGCCACACGGCGGAGTTCCTCCTGACCCATCCGGTGAGCCGGGGACAGGCGGCGGCGGAAAAACTGACGGCCCTGGCGGCGATGATCCTGGGGCTGAACCTGATCTGCTTCGCCTGCGGCGCGGGAAGCATCCTGGGCATCGGGGAGGAGGCGGAGTGGCAGAACCTTATGAAATACCACGGGGTGCAGCTACTGATGCAGCTGGAGATCGGCGGGATCTGCTTTGGAATCTCCTCCCTGCTGCGGCGGAACGGCTACGGGCTGGCCATGGGGCTGGCGGCGATGCTGTACTTCCTGGGCCTGTTCATCAACCTGGACGCAGGGCTGGACGGCCTGCGGTTCGTGACGCCCTACTACTATGCCGATGCCGCCCGGGTGTTCTCCGGCGAGGCGCTGGCGGGGCCCGTTCTGTCCGGCTGCGCCCTGGGCCTGCTGGGGGCGGGGTTCGGTCTGTGGAGGTATGCGCGGAAGGACATTGCAGCGTAGAAAACGGATGGTACGCCGGTATCTCTATGACAGTTTAACGCACCGCGCCCTGCTGAAAGGGCGCGGTGCGTTATAGTCCGGCGAGCAAAACGGCTTGCATCAAATGTATTATTTCCGAGCTTTAAGATCGGAAATAATACATTTACGGTTTTCTTTGTTCCGATGAACTAAGAAGCTGTACCAATAGGCGCGGGCACGTATCTTGACGGAAAATTTTTCGTCTGGCTGCGTCAGAAACTCTTGAAATCCGTCAGGAATCCTGCGAGTTT
>VSNB01000278.1 GCA_009774055.1 Clostridiales bacterium | reverse complement strand
GCAAACTCTTTATTTCTGCTCAGATTCTCATTTTTGCCCTCATTGCCATCCTCATTAGAAGATTTTAAACAGGCTCTAAGCGCATCGCCACATTGATGGCTGGTGAGAAACGGATTTCGTTATATGTAGCGATCAGCATAGGAATATCCAGTCCCTGGGGGCAGCCGTCACAACAGTACCGGCAGGCCGTGCAGGGAATGGAATTTTTCATCCCCTCTGCGATTTCCAGGAGCGTAGCCTGTTCCCCCGCAGTCAAAGGCTTCTCCTGCTGGAATGTCTCCACGTTTTCGACCATCTGCGCCATATCAGACATACCGCTCAGGATCATCTTCACATTGGGGAGTCCTTGCAAAAAGCGGAAGGCCCAGGCAACGCTCGTCTCGTCAGGACGGAGTTCACGCAGGCGGGAATTTTCCGCATCGGAGAGCTTTGCCAACCGTCCGCCACGGACAGGCTCCATAACCCACACGCCCAGGCCGCGTTCTGTCAGCAGCTCATACTTTTCCTTTGCGGCCTGTAAGGTCCAGTCCAGGTAGTTGAGCTGAATTTGGCAGAACTCCATCTTATCGCCGCAGTAGTCCAGAAATTCCCGCAGCGTCTCCGTTCGCCCATGGCAGGAAAAACCCAGATGTTTGATACGGCCCAGCCGTTTCTGCTCCACAAAATAATCCACGATCCCCCAACGCTCATCAGTATAGACCTGAATGGAGTTTTCATAGACATTGTGCAGCAGATAGAAGTCGAAATACTCCACACCGCACTTTTTGAGTTGTTCCTCAAAAACAGAGGCGGGGTCATAGCTGCTGCTGATCTGATGTCCCGGATATTTTGTGGCAAGGTAATAGTGTTCTCTGGGATAGCGGGACAGCGATCTCCCGATCACCTTTTCCGACATCCCGCCGTGGTAGGGGTATGCAGTATCAAAGTAATTGATGCCATGAGAAATGGCGTAGTCCACCATTTCATCCACCTGTTTTTCATCAATCTCCGCCGCATTGCCATTGACAACAGGCAAACGCATCGTTCCAAACCCCAGCCGGGACAATGCGATCCCCTTGAACTCATTGGTAAGCATGGTAAAACCTCCTGATATATTGGATATGCCTACCATTATAAGCCAGATCGACCATTGATGGAAGTCTCTTTTAATTCATGAGTATCAACCTTTCACTTGATGCCCGTCAACTAATCGAGACTTCTGCTTTACGGTCAAAACTGTTAAAATAGAAACAGATAGTCGTGTGATAGTAATTGATACACCCCTTGCCAGGATAGGTGATCTTAGCTAGTTTTATCTGCTTTTTTGCTTTCCTTTTGTTTGTTGTAACAAAAAATCGAAAAAAAACTCTGGGCAAAATGCCTGTTGACAGATACAACTCCATCCGCTAAAATAAGAACGTGGATTGTAACTCTCACGAGGCATTACCACTCGGCTAAAGGCCGTAGTGTGTGCATCGTGAGAGTTTTTTCACGAAATCGGGAGAACTCAGCCATGATTGTGCTAAAAAAATCAATAACAATGTGGCAGTCTGCCAGGATGGAAACGGAAGGGAATTGATCGCTTTTGGGAGAGGGATCGGTTTTCCACCAACACCGTATGAGTTGACCGACTTGAACAAAGTAGACAGAACATTTTACAATGTCAGCAGCAAATACATTCCGCTATTGAATGACATTCCGATTGAAATTGTTCAGTTTACGGCCCGGCAGATGCTGGAGATCCAGGATAAGCTGCCATATGAAACCAGTGCGAATCTGGTGCTGACCTTGGCTGACCACATTGCATTTGCCATTGAGCGGGCCGGACGCGGCATTTATGTTCAGATGCCCTCTGTGTACGAAATGGAAATGAATTTCCCGTTGGAGGTCAAGATTGGACGCCGCTTTATTGCTGCCGCTAAGAGGGAACTGAAACTCAACTTGCCCAAAGGCGAGGTGCAGGGAATTGCCATGCACCTAATTAACGCCCGCAATGCGCCTGCCATGAACGGGAGTGCTGGAGAGATTGAGGATCAGTATGAGGAAATCCTGGAGTATACAACACAAATGATTGAATGGGAGTTAGGTGTTACCGTGCGGCGGGATACATTCAATTACGCCCGGTTTGCCACTCATTTACAGTATCTGCTCAAACGCATTTTTGAAAAGAAGCACATTGATAGCGACAACCTACAGATGTACCACTCTATCCGGGAGGAATACCCAGACGTAGCGGCCTGTGTGGATAAAATCAGTGCTTGCTACCAGCGGGATTGGTTAGCAGAACTAACGGAAGAAGAAAAACTCTACCTCATCATGCACGTCAACCGTGTGTGCAGCAAGGATAGCGCATAAACTTTCATATCAGGATTGTAACCCCGTTCAGTCGGGGGCATGACCTTCAACATGGACAGCACTCTTTTGCGCCCATGAAGAAGGTCATTTTTATTTGTATTCGATGTGGCGGAAAGCGGTCAGCTGACTGCCGGGACAGATATTTGAGCGACTGCAGCGCCCGAATGATGTCCCCCGCACCTAGAATAAGCTGTAAACAAAAATGATTATGGAGGGAATTGTATGGACTACTCGGCAACCGCAAAACAGATTCTCGCTAAAGTTGGCGGAGAAAGCAACATCGTCAACGTCAACCACTGCATGACGCGCCTGCGCCTGACGCTCAAGGATGAGAGTATCGTCAAGGATGATGAAATCAAGGCCATTAAAGGTGTTGTCGGCGTGATGAAGAAAGCTGGCCAGTACCAGATCGTTATCGGCAACGAGGTTGCCAAGTGCTACAAGGAGTTTCTGAAGCTGGGCAATTTCAGCGATCAGGCAGGTGGAACACCCGCTCCGGCCAAGGGCGGCAATCCTGTCTCTATCATTTTGGATGCCATTTCCGGTTCCATGTCCCCTGTCATCCCGGCCATCATCGGCGCAGGCATGATCCAGGTCCTCAATATCATTCTTGGCTGGATTCTGCCTGCGGAAAACCAGACACTCCAACTGCTGGGCGTCATCGGAAACACGGCGTTCTATTTCCTGCCTGTGCTGGTGGCCTTCTCCGCCGGACGGAAGTTCGGCGCAAACCCGGTGCTGGTCACCGCTGTGGTGGCGATCCTGCTCCACCCCAACTTTATCGCCTTGACGGGCGCGGAGGGCGGCATCAACTTCCTGGGCATCCCTGTCACCAGCTTCGATTATTCCTCCAGCCTGATCCCCGCCATCCTGACCGCCTATGCCATGAGCTGGATCGAGCGCGGTGTGGAGAAGATCACTCCGGCCTTTACCAAGAACTTCCTCAAGCCCATGCTCATTATCCTGATCTCCAGCCCCATTGCGTTCCTGCTCCTTGGGCCTCTTGGCTCCTTCATCGGCGGCGGTCTGTCCTCTGCCTTGGTAGCGATCCAGTCCCACGTCAGCATCGCGGCGTACATCATTATGGCGGCAGCTATGCCGTTCATCGTCATGACTGGTATGCACTGGGCCTTCATCCCTGTGGTATTCGGCGCTCTGGCAACACCCGCAGGTGAATCTCTGATGCTCCCCGCCATGCTCATCAGCAATCTGGGCCTGGGCGCGGCCTGCATCGCCGTGGGCTTCAAGTCCAAGAACGGCACTATGAAACAGTTGGGCATTTCCTCCGGCATCTCTGGTTTGTTCGCCGGTGTTACGGAACCTGGCTTGTATGGTGTACTGATGCCCCTGAAGAAGCCTCTGGCCGCTGTCGTGATTTCCAACGCTGTCACCGGCCTGATTGCCGGTATCATGGGCGTGGCGGCTTCCTCTTTCGCGTCTCCCTCGCTGCTGGCTATCCCCATCTTTGTCCTGTCAACGCCAATTTGAAATTGTAAGAAAACGCCGAAGAAATTTTGTAGTTTTTCGGCGGCAAGGGGGGGCAACA
>VSNB01000277.1 GCA_009774055.1 Clostridiales bacterium | reverse complement strand
ACGGCGACCACCGATTTATAAACTTCTATTTTCGTGGCCTGCGTCTTTGGTGTTTATGCACTTTATTATATACCAGCTATTGGCAACCGTCAACAAAAGAAGTATGAATATTTTGGACGATTTTACAAGGAATTCCCGCCTTTCCTTTGGCAGCGCGGCGGAGGGCGGAGAACGGACAGAATTTTTCTCCATTTCCCCCCTTGACTTTTCAGAAAAAGTAGGGTATCATAAGCAGGCATTGTAAAGCTCTCGCGCTTTACACAAAGGAGGGCGAGCCGTGAAAAATCAGACCTACCGCATGACCATGCTGTTCGATTTTTACGGGGAACTCCTGACTGAGAGACAGAGGGAATTTTTCGACCTCTACTACAACGAGGACCTCAGCCTCTCCGAGATCGCGGAGAACAGCGGCATCAGCCGTCAGGGCGTCCGGGACGTGATCGTCCGGGCCGAGGGCGTGATGCAGGAGGTGGAGGACAAGACGGGGCTCATCCGCCGCTTCCTCCAGATGCAGCAGCATATCTCCGTCATTGAGGAGTCCGCCGGGGAGCTGAAAACCATCAACTACCGGCAATATGAGGACCCCCGTATCGACCAGCTGGCGGACGCCATTATCCAGGCGGCCCAGGCATTGAAGGAATAAGGAGTGACAGTCCATGGCATTTGAAGGTCTTTCCGAAAAACTGAATGCCGCGTTCCGGCGCCTGCGCGGCAAGGGACGCGTTACCGAGGCCGACGTCAAGGAGGCCATGAAGGAGGTTCGTCTGGCTCTGCTGGACGCTGATGTCAGCTACGGCGTGGTGAAGGATTTCGTCGCCAAGGTGACCGAGCGCGCCGTCGGCGCAGACGTGCTGGAGAGCCTGACCCCCGCCCAGCAGATCATCAAGATCGTCAACGAGGAGCTCACCGAGCTCATGGGCGGCGGAAACGAAAAAATCTCCATGGCCTCCAAGCCCCCCACGATCATTATGATGGTGGGCCTCCAGGGCGCCGGTAAAACCACCAACGGCGCCAAGCTGGCGGGCTACTTAAAGAAGAACATGGGCAAGCGGCCCCTGCTGGTGGCCTGCGACGTGTACCGTCCCGCCGCCATTACCCAGCTGCAGGTAGTGGGCCAGCAGCTGGACATCCCGGTCTTCGCCCTGGGCCAGATCAACCCGGTGCAGATCGCCCAGCACGCCATCCGCCACGCCCGGGACAATGGCTTTGATACGATCCTTCTGGATACCGCCGGACGGCTGCACATTGACGAGCAGCTCATGAACGAGCTGAAAAACATCAAGAGCGCCGTCAGCCCCAATGAAATCCTCCTGGTGGTGGACGCCATGACCGGTCAGGACGCCGTCAGCGCGGCCACGGCCTTTGACGAAGCCCTGGGCATCGACGGCGTACTGCTGACCAAGCTGGACGGCGACGCCCGAGGCGGCGCGGCCCTCTCCATCCGGGCGGCTACCGGCAAGCCCATCAAGTTCGTGGGCACCGGCGAGAAGCTGGACATGATCGAGCTGTTCCACCCGGACCGCATGGCCTCCCGCATCCTGGGCATGGGCGACATGCTTTCCCTCATTGAGAAGGCGGAGCAGAGCTTCGATGAGAAAAAGGCGGCGGAGCTGGAGGAGAAGCTGAAAAAGAACCGCTTCACCCTCACCGACTACATGGAGCAGATGGCTCAGCTGCGGAAGATGGGCGATCTGGGCCAGATGGCCGCCCTGTTCCCCGGTCAACTGGGCAAGCAGATGGCGGGCGCGCAGATCGACGACAAGATGCTCAACCGCCAGGAGGCCATTATCCTCTCCATGACCGCCAAGGAGCGGAACAACCCCAGCCTGCTGGACGCCAGCCGGAAGCGCCGCATTGCCGCAGGCTGCGGTCAGGAGGTGTCCGATGTCAACCGCCTGCTCAAGCAGTACGAAATGATGCTCCAGCTGACCAAGTCCCTGTCCAAGGGCAGGATGCCCTTTAATCTGGGCAAAATGCCCCAGCTGGGCAAGATCGCCGGCACCAGCAAGATGCACGGCTTCGGCCGAAAGAAGCGGCTGAAATAGGCTCCCTTCCCTATCGTCATAAATGCCCCGGCATTTATCAATACAACTAACAAATATTATTTACTAATTGGAGGAAACACATCATGGTTAAAATCAGACTGCGCCGCATGGGCGCGAAAAAGGCTCCCTTCTACCGCGTCGTCGTCGCCGACAGCCGCTATCCCCGCGACGGCCGCTTCATCGAGGAGATCGGCACGTACAATCCCTGCGTCTCCCCCGCCGAGATCAAGATTGACGCCGACCGCGCCAAGGAGTGGATCAAGACCGGCGCCCAGCCCACCGACACGGTCCGCGCTCTGCTCAAGAAAGTTGACGTGCTCTAATGGATGAGGTCAAAGAGCACAGCATGAAAGACCTGCTGCTCTACATTGCCAGGAACCTGGTGGAAAAACCCGACGCCGTGACCGTTACGGAGGTGGAGGGGGACCAGGAGCTGACGCTGGAGCTGCGCGTCGACCCGGACGATATGGGCAAGGTGATCGGCCGTCAGGGCCGCATCGCCAAGGAAATTCGGACCCTGGTCCGCTCCTGCGCCCAGCGTACGGGGCAGAAAGTCTCCATCGACATCGTTGACTGATTCTAAAAAGTCCTCTGCGGAAATAAGCCGCAGAGGACTTTTTCCGTCTGCGTTGCAAATTTTACAAGGAAGGCTTGCTGGACAGTCCGCTTCCTCTGTGCCATACTGTAAATGCCGGCAAACAGGACGGGCGTGTATCCATATGGCAGGAGCGCGCCGTCTAAAGTCAAATCAGATCGGAGGAGCGTTTATGAAGCTGACCATTGGAGAAAAAATCACCCTGCTGCGGAAGGAACGTAATATCACCCAGACGGAGCTGGCCGAATACCTCTTTCTGGCCCCCCAGACAATTTCCAGATGGGAAGTCGGCAGCGGAGCGCCGGAAATCACCCTGCTGCCCAAAATTGCGGCCTTTTTCGGCGTAAGCATCGACGAGCTGTTTGGCCTGACCTCCCTGGAGCGGGCGGAGGACCTGGTGTGTAAATACTCCGTCCTGCGGGACGACCGCTCTTTTCAGGAGGCCATGGAATGCGTGAATTCCATGCTCCAGACCATTGACGCCGCCCTCAAAAGCTGCGAGGAGGACGCTGCCGGGCTGGAAGCGGACCGCGACCAGCTGGAAGCCGAGAAGTTGCACCTGTGGATTCAGCAGGGCCGGGAATCTTTCCAGCGGGCTTTGCGGATCACGGATTCCTTTGTGGAGAAAACGGAAGGGAATCCGACGCATCCATGGTATCTGCGCATGCGGCTGCAAAGAAATCAGCTGCGCACCAACCTGGGCATGGGACGGGAGGCCCTGGAGGAGAGCCGGAAAAACTTTTTGGAGCATCCGGACAAGATCACCCTTCACCTCTATCTCAGCACGCTGCTTGAGCTGCAGAAGTATGAGGAGCTTTTGTCCGTCCAGGAAACGGAGCCCCTGGCGCAGGAAATAATATGCCCGATTTCGGAGGAAAACCTGAGCCTGTGGTGGCTGTTCATCCACGCCGCCGCCGAAACGGGTGCGGCGGACTTCATCGAACGACATGTGCCGTCTGTCTTAGAGGCCTGCGGGGAGAAGGATGAATTTAGTTTTCTCAGGAGCCTGCTGCCCTTCTACCAGAAAACGCGTCAGGAGGAAAAGCTGGAGGAAACCAAACGGAGACTTCTCTCCCTGCTGCCGGGGATGGGCATGAATCCATATTTTGAGGAGACGGCGAAAAAGGAGATTGAGTCGTTTTATAACAATTCTCAGAAATAATAGAGGATTGCTATAGGCCCATTTTCTGGCATATAGCATTATTTCCGAGCTTAAAGCTAGGAAATAATACATTTGATGCAAGCCGTTTTGCTCGCCGC
>VSNB01000276.1 GCA_009774055.1 Clostridiales bacterium | reverse complement strand
AAAGGTAAAATAAGAAGAGAGCCCCGCCGCCGCGCAGCGGCGGAACGAAACATCCTTCAACGAAGAAAGAAGAAAAAAGCGGAGGCGGCCCGCAGGGCCGCAGATAAAACTATGTCTTTTACCTCCTTTGGATTTCTCCTGTTTTTTGGAATATTACTTTTCCTCTACTACATAGTCCCTCAAAAATGGCAATGGAAGCTGCTTCTGCTAGGCAGCTTGCTTTTCTACGCTTTCGCAGGCTGGACCGCCATGTCCTACATGGCGGCCACCATCCTCTCCACCTGGCTCTGCGGGCGGGAAATCGGCAGGCGCTATGCCTCCCACGAGCAGTGGCTGGCGGAAAATAAGGCAACCGCCGACCGGGAAACTCGGAAGGCTGAAAAAGCGAAGGCCAAGGCCGCCGCCCGGCTGTGGATGTTGGGAGGCATTACCTTCAATTTCGGCGCGCTGGCGGTGGTGAAGTACACCGACTTCCTGCTGGGGAACGTCAACGGATTGATCGGCTTCTTCGGCGGCGGAGAGGAGGCCATCCCTCTCCCCCATTTCCTGCTGCCCATGGGTATCTCCTTCTATATCTTCCAGTCCATGGGCTACCTGCTGGACGTCTATCGGAACAAATACCAGCCTCAGAGGAGCTTAGGGAAATTTGCCCTGTTCGTCTCCTTCTTCCCACAGCTCATTCAAGGCCCCATCAGCCGCTATGACGCGCTGGCCCCCTCCCTGCTGGCGGAGCACCGGTGGAACACCGCCCAGGCGGCTTTTGGGCTGCAGAGAATGCTGTGGGGCTTCTTCAAAAAGCTGGTGGTGGCGGACCGTCTCATGGCAGTGGTCCGGACCCTGTCCGGCAGCCCGGACGAGTACCAGGGCGTATACGTCCTGGCCCTGATCGCGGTGTACGCTGTGACGCTGTACGCTGACTTCACCGGCGGCATCGACGTGACCATCGGCGCGGCGGAGTGCCTGGGAATCGAGCTGGCGGAGAACTTCCACCGTCCCTTCTTCTCCAAATCCACCGCCGAATACTGGCGTCGCTGGCACATCACCATGGGCTCCTGGTTCCGGGACTACATCTTTTATCCCGTCTCTATCTCCAAAACCATGCTGGGCTGGACCCAGAAGGTCAAGGCAAAATGGGGCCCGGGGGCCGGGAAACGGTTCCCGGTATACCTGGCCACCATGCTCACCTGGTTCGTCACCGGCGTGTGGCACGGGGCCAGCTGGAACTTCATTGTCTGGGGTCTGCTCAACGGCGTCATCATTCTGGTTTCCCAGGAGCTGGAGCCGCTGTATGCCAGATTCCATGAGCGATTCCCCCGGCTGGGGCGGACCTTCGGATGGCGGCTGTTCCAGGTGGGGCGGACCTTCTGGCTCATGGGCACGGTCCGGGCGCTGGACTGCTATCGGGACGTGCCCGTCACCTTCCGGGCGGTGGGAACCGTTTTTACCAGGTTCAATCCCTCGGTTCTCTGGGACGGCTCCATGCTGGCGCTGGGCGCGTCCGGCGCGGACTGGCTGGCGGCGGGCGCGGGGGCGGCGCTGATGCTGGCGGTATCCCTTATCCAGCGGCGTGGAAGTGTCCGGGAACGGCTGGCGGAACGGCCTCTGGCCCTGCGCTGGGCGGTGTTCGGCGCGCTGCTGCTGGCGGTAGTGGTATTCGGGGCTTACGGCATAGGCTTTGACGCCAACCAATTCATTTACAACCAATTTTAAGGAGGTTCTGGTGTGAAAACCAAGCAGAAGCATGCCGTCCTTCTCACCGGCATTGCAGCCGTACTGATTCTGATCCTGTGCCTCGGCCTGCTCCAGGAGCTGCTGCGGCCCAAGTACGGTCAGCTGAACATCCCTGAGGGTACGCTGATCGCCGATTACTACGACGATCCCACCCATCACGACGTGGTTTTCATCGGAGACTGCGAGGTGTATGAGAACTTCTCTCCGGTGACGCTGTGGGAGGAGCAGGGGATTACCAGCTTCATCCGGGGCAGCGCCCAGCAGCTGATCTGGCAGTCTTACTATCTCCTGGAGGAAACCCTGCAATATGAGACGCCGGAGGTGGTGGTGTTCAACGTGCTGTCCATGAAGTACGGCGAGCCCCAGAGCGAGGCGTACAACCGTCTGAACCTGGATGGCATGCGCTGGAGCGCATCCAAGCTGGGGGCCATTCGTGCTTCCATGACGGAGGAGGAGGATTTCCTCAGCTACGTATTCCCCCTCCTGCGCTATCACAGCCGGTGGAGCGAGCTGTCCGGACAGGATGTGACCGGCATGTTCCGCCGGGAGAGCGTGTCTCATGCGGGCTTCCTTATGCGCGCGGATGTGAAGGCGGCGGGAACAATACCGGAGGGCCGGCCGCTGGCGGACTATCAATTCAGCGAAACCTGCTACGAATACCTGGATAAAATGGTCGGGCTGTGCGCGGAAAAGGGCGTTCAGCTGGTGCTCATCAAGGCTCCCAGCCTGTATCCCTACTGGTACGATGAATGGGACCAGCAGATGGAGGACTATGCTCGGGAGAAGGGCGTGCCCTACATCAACTTCCTGGACAAGATCGATGAGGCAGGTCTGGATTTCACCCAGGACACCTACGACGGCGGCCTGCATCTGAACCTTTCCGGCGCGGAGAAGCTGTCAAGGTGGTTCGGACGGTGGCTGACGGAGAACTGCGCCCTGCCGGACCACGGCGGGGATGCGGAGATCCAGGAACTGTGGTCCGCCCGCAGCCAGCGGTATCATGCCATGGCGGAGGACCAGGCCCGGGAGCTGCAAGAGCTTGGGTATCTGAAGAGCTACGGAGCGAAAGAAAATTAGCTTATCAAGAGAAAACCATAGTGACGAAAAGGCCACTCTCCCGCCGCCGCGCACGGCGAGGGAGAGTGGTCGATTTGTACTTATTGTACAATATTTTCTCTTTTCCTGACAGAGCCCTAACCTCCTGCCTTCCGGCGCGGCGAACGACGGGATTTAAGCCGTGACGATTTTCAGCTTCAGCCGGATTCGGTCGCTGATCATGGCAATGAACTCTGAGTTGGTAGGCTTCCCCTTGGCATTGCTGACGGTGTAGCCAAAAAACTTTTGCAGCGTTTCCAGGTCGCCCCGGTCCCAGGCCACCTCGATCGCATGGCGAATGGCGCGCTCTACCCGGCTGGGGGTCGTGTGGTATCGTTTGGCAACCTCGGGGTAGAGAATCTTGGTAACGGAGTTGATCACGTCCATGTTTTCTACAGTAATCATGATTGCCTCGCGGACGTACTGATAGCCCTTGATATGGGCTGGCACGCCCACTTCATGGATGATAGAGGTCACCAGCTCCTCCAGGCCGGGGGCATGGACCCTGGGGTCCGCCTTTTCCGCCAGCCGGAGCAGGCTCTCCACCATGGCGTCCTCCCCATAGGGCTTGCTGATGAACATGGAGGCGCCCAGGTCCCCGGCCTGGGCCGCGACCTCCTGGGTGACGAAGGAGGACGTTACCAGGACCAAGGGCAGCTGTTCCCCCTCCAGCCTGCTCAGAACGGACAGGCCGTCCAGTCCCGGCAGGATCAGATCAAGCACCAGGATATCCGGTTTAGCTTCTCCCGCCAACCGCAGCGCCTCGTTGCCGTCGCCGGTGGAAGCTATGACGGCAAAACGTCCCGTTTTTTCAAGGGCGTCCTGCAGCATGCTGCGGGCCTCACCATCGGCATCCGCCAGCATGATTTTTATTCTGTTGTCCATACGCGTAGATCCTTTCAAAAATTTGCTTGTCGACATGAATAGCGGGCCATCCGTCTGTTTAGACGAAATATCGAAGCTTCGTTGCGCCTTGCTTACAAATTACCATAAACAGACAGAAAACACAAGTCGAAACTTGCAATTTACGTCTTAAAAATCCCAAAATTCGTTCGACTAAAATGGGAAAATTTTACATTTTACCAAAAATGGGCCGAATTTTTTTATGGGTTCTGACCGCGCATATGGGAAAAAGCGGAGCGGGGCGTCCGGGTGGAACATTCCTGTTGTCCGGCCAGCT
>VSNB01000275.1 GCA_009774055.1 Clostridiales bacterium | reverse complement strand
ACATTGAGAAGCTGCCCCACTTCAACGCTCTGTACCTCCGCGCCATGACCACCGAGGCGTTCCACGCTGCGGCGGAGCCCTATATCCAGCAGGCGGTGAAAAATCCCGCCCTGGACACCCGCTCTATTGCCGCCCTGCTCCAGGCCCGGTGCGAGCGTCTGACGGAAATTCCGGAGAAGGTGGCGTTTTTCGAGACGCTTCCGGCATACGGGAAGGACCTGTTCACCAACAAGAAATCCAAAACCAACGACGAGGTATCCCAGCGGATGCTGGAATCCGTCATTCCCGCCCTAGAGGAGCTATCGGACTGGAGCCAGGAGGCCATTCATGGTTGCCTGATGGACCTGGCCGCCAAGCTGGAGGTCAAGAACGCCACACTCATGTGGCCGGTGCGCATCGCGGCTGCGGGCCAGGCTGTAACCCCCGGCGGCGCGGTGGAGATCTGCCAGATTCTCGGACGGGACGAGTGCCTGTGGCGGCTGCGGCTGGGACTGGAGCTGCTGGGTGCATGAGCTGGCTGAACGAACAATTTGTCCTACTGGCAAAATTTTTGTCAGGAGGCTTTCGCCGGACGGCGGGCTTCTGCGCCCTGGGCATGGCTGCCGCCGCCATTCTGGGCGCGGGCATCGGACTCGCCTTCCCCCAGCAGGCCGCGCAGATTCTCAATTCCTTCATGGAGCAGGTGGAGCAGTCCGGCGTCATTGACGAGGCGGGACAGATGTCGGTGTTTTCCCTGCTGATGAACAACTGGCGGGCCATGCTGCTGTCGGCGGCTTACGGGATCATCCCCTTTCTGTTTCTGCCCCTGATCAGCCTTCTGTCCAACGGCGTCCTGCTGGGCGTGCTGGGCGGACTGCTCCACGCCAGCGGGCAGTCCATGCTGTTTTACGCGGCGGGCATCCTGCCTCACGGGATTTTCGAGCTGACGGCTTTGGTGCTCTCCATCGCTTGCGGCGTGACCCTGTGCCGGAACATGTGCCGCCTGGCCCTCAGCGATCCGAAGCGGAGGCGCCTGCTGCCGCTGCTGGAGGACCTGCTGCGGGTGCTGGTGCTGCTGGTGGCGCCGCTGACGGTAGCGGCGGCGTTCGTTGAGTGTTACGTAACGCCGGTCATCATGAGCCTGTTTCTGTAAGTACCGCAAAAAAGCGTCGGAAACGGCTGGAACAGCCCTTGCAATCCGGCTAAAAATCCGATATAATGACCCTTGTACGAAATTTTGCCGGGATGCGCCCGGACAATATACCATATTAAAGAGAGTGTGATAAATTTGAAATACGATTTCGCGGCCATCGAGCCGAAATGGCAGAAGCGCTGGGAGGAGGGCAAAATTTTTGCCGCATCCGACCACAGCGAGAAACCCAAGTTCTACGGCCTCATCGAGTTCCCCTACCCCTCCGGACAGGGGCTCCACGTGGGCCATCCCCGTCCCTTCACCGCCATGGACATCGTCACCCGCAAAAAGCGGATGGACGGCTATAACGTGCTGTTTCCCATCGGGTTTGACGCCTTCGGCCTGCCCACGGAGAACTTCGCCATCAAAAACCACGTCCATCCCGCCATCGTCACAAAGCAGAATATCGCCAACTTCACCCGTCAGCTGAAAATGCTGGGCTACGGTTTCGACTGGGACCGTGTGGTGGACACCACCGACCCCAGCTACTACAAGTGGACCCAGTGGATCTTCCTCCAGCTGTACAAGAACGGCCTGGCTTACAAGGCCACCATGCCCGTGAACTGGTGTACCTCCTGCAAGTGCGTGCTGGCCAACGAGGAGGTCGTGGAGGGCGTCTGCGAGCGTTGCGGCAGCGCCGTCATCCGGAAAGAAAAGAGCCAGTGGATGCTGCGTATCACCAAGTACGCCCAGCGGCTCATCGACGACTTGGATGACCTGGACTTCATCGAGCGAGTGAAGATTCAGCAAAAGAACTGGATCGGCCGGAGCACCGGCGCGGAAGTCGTCTTCAAGGCCACCACCGGGGACGACATCGTGGTCTTTACCACCCGGCCCGACACCCTCTTCGGGGCAACCTACATGGTGCTGTCCCCGGAGCACGAGCTGGTAAAGAAGTGGATGCCCCTGCTGAAAAACGCGGATGACATCCAGGCATACCAGCGTGCCGCCGCCTCCAAGAGCGACCTGGAGCGCACAGAGTTGAACAAGGAGAAGACCGGCGTGCGCCTGGACGGCGTGCGCGGCGTAAACCCGGTAAATGGCCGGGAGATCCCCATTTTTATCTCCGACTACGTCCTGTCCACCTACGGCACCGGGGCCATCATGGCCGTCCCCGCCCACGATGACCGTGACTGGGACTTCGCCAAGAAATTCGGGTGCGAAATTATAGAGGTGGTTTCCGGCGGCGAGGACGTGCAGAAGGCCGCCTTCACCGCCAAGGACGAAACCGGCATCCTGGTCAACTCCGAATTTCTGAACGGCCTCACCGTCAAGGACGCCATCCCTGCCGTCACCAAGTGGCTGGAGGAGAAGGGCATCGGCGAGGCCAAGGTCAACTACAAGCTCCGGGACTGGGTCTTCTCCCGCCAGCGGTACTGGGGCGAACCCATCCCCATGGTCTGGTGCGAGAAGTGCGGCTGGCAGCCCCTGCCGGAGGACCAGTTGCCCCTGCTCCTCCCCGAGGTGGAGAGCTACGAGCCCACCAACGACGGCGAGAGCCCTATCAGCAAGATGACCGAGTGGGTCAGCACCACCTGCCCCTGCTGCGGCGGCGCGGCCAAGCGTGAGACGGACACCATGCCCCAGTGGGCCGGGTCCAGCTGGTACTTCCTGCGGTATATGGACGCCCACAACGACAAGGCCTTGGCCTCCAAGGAGGCGCTGGAATACTGGTCCCCGGTGGACTGGTACAACGGCGGCATGGAACACACCACCCTCCACCTGCTCTACTCCCGGTTCTGGCACAAGTTCCTCTACGACATCGGCGTGGTTCCCACCAAGGAGCCCTATCAGAAGCGCACCAGCCACGGCATGATCCTGAGTGAAGGCGGCAAGATGTCCAAGTCCCGGGGCAATGTGGTGAATCCCGACGATGTGGTGAAAGCCTACGGCGCGGATACCCTGCGGCTGTATATCATGTTCATCGGCGACTTCGAGAAGGCCGCCACATGGTCCGACAACGCGGTGAAGGGCTGCAAGCGCTTCCTGGACCGGGTGTGGAACCTCTCCGAGAGCTGCACGGACAGCGAGGCGTACACCCCTGCCAACGAGGCCGGCATCCACAAAACCATTAAGAAGGTGTCCGACGACATCGAGGCCATGAAGTTCAACACCGCCATCGCCGCTATGATGGCCCTGGTGAACGACTTCTACGCCAACGGCTGCTCCAAGGGCGATATGAGAACCCTGCTGCTGCTGCTGAACCCCTTCGCGCCCCACATGTGCGAGGAGCTGTGGGAAACCATGGGCTTCGCCGCTGCCGGGGGTGGAAAAATGGCCTGCCAGATGAGCTGGCCCGTCTATGATGAGAGCAAGACGGCGGCCTCCTCCGTGGAGATGGCCGTCCAGGTCCAGGGCAAGCTCCGGGGCGCCATCAGCGTCCCCGTGGACAGCGAGGAAGCTGTGGTGGTGGAAGCCGCCAAGGCTGTGGACAAGGTTGCCCGTGCCATTGAGGGCATGGAGATCGTGAAGGTCATCCACGTGAAGAACAAGCTGGTAAATTTGATCGTAAAACCTGCAAAATAAGAATAAAACGGCGCGGTATGTTTTGGCATACCGCGCCGCTTGCGCAGAGGAGGATATCACATGGAATACACGCGGGAACAGCTGCTGGAAGCGAAGCGGCAGATCGATTCTACCCTCCACAAGCTGAGGGCGACCATCCAGACCTTCGAGGCCAAGGAGGACGCCCGGAGGTACAAATCTCAGATCACTCTGGCGAAACGGCGGGTGGAGGCGTTCACCATCGCCAAGGAACTGATCGACCGGGAGCTGGACCGCTTATAGCCTGTTTCATATCTCCCCGCGCACGTCTTGACGGCGGATTTTCCGCCCAGACTTCGTTAAAAACCCTTACAATC
>VSNB01000274.1 GCA_009774055.1 Clostridiales bacterium | reverse complement strand
AGCTAAACCTCTACCACAAAAGAAGCCCGCCCCCCGCGCCCTGCGGGGGGCGGGGGCCCTTTGCGCGTTAAGGGACTGCGCGGTAGCCGAAGCCGCGCGGTGAGAACGGCGGAGCAATGGTTTTCCTTGCAAAAATGTTCTGTATATGGTATACTTCCGCATATGGTGTACCATATATTTACATCCGAGCGAAAAGATCGGACGTAATATGCGCACTCGCTGCGGTTTACGACGGCGGGCAGCGCGGCTCAAATCAAATGGCTGATTCCTGAGTTTCAATCCGGGAATCAAATCCGGGGACAGAGCCTCGGAGAGAGAGGATTTGCGGTATGAAAAGAGTGTTTGCGCTTCTGCTGGCCTGCTTGCTGCTGACCGGTATCGGGGCGGCTTACGAGGGGGATTCCCCGGGGAATGACGACGAGCCCCCTGGCTGGCTGAACATCCAGCCTAAGGAGGAGCCGGCGGAGGATGCGCCCTCCGCCAGTCCAGAGGAGCAGGAGGAGCGGTCCGACGACGAGCCCCCTGGCTGGCTGAATATCCAGCCCAAGGAGAAGGCGGAGAGCGGTCCGGCGGAGGAGGAGCGCCAGCCGGAGGAGGACATGGGCTTTGATATCGTGATCAGCTTCGCCGGCGACGTGATGCTGGCATCCTTGAAGAATGAGACAACCGCCAGCAACTTCAACGCCTACGCCAACCGGTATGAGCCGTCCTACTTTCTGCAGAACGTGCGGGACCTGTTCCAGGCCGATGATTTCACGGTGGTGAACCTGGAAAACGTGCTGACGGACCGGCAGCTGACAGAGAAGGTGAAGGACCACGACCCCGCCTACTGGTACCGTTCCCGCACGGCCAATACGGAGATTTTGACCTCCTCCGGCGTGGAGGCGGTGTCCCTGGCCAACAACCACACCGGCGACTACGGCCCCGAGGGGACCAGGGATACCATCCGGGCGGTGGAAAAGGCCGGTTTGCTGTACGGAAATAACGGAAAGACCTTTTACTATGAGAAAAACGGCTTCCGCATCGCCGTGATCTGCCACGGCCTGTGGAACGAGGGGCAGGCGGGGGAGATCGTCCGCCGCATTCATGAGGCGGAGAAGGATTCCGATTTCCAGATCGTGTTTTACCACGGCGGGAAGGAAAAAGTCCACGCCCCAGAGGATTGGCGGCGGCGGGCTTCCCGCAGGCTGGCGGACGAGGGCGCGGACCTGGTGATCGGCAGCCACCCCCACGTCCTGCAGCCCAGAGAGACGTATGAGGGGACGGACATCGTCTACTCCCTGGGCAACTTCTGCTACGGCGGCAGCAAGTACCCGGAAAACAGGACCATCATTTACCAGCTGAAGCTGCACGTGAACGGGGAGGGCGAGCTGGAGAGCAGGGCCGGGGAGATCGTCCCCTGCTATGTCTATACCGGAGACGCCGGGAACAACTACTGCCCCGGCGTCATCGGGGACGAGGAAACCCGCCAGCGGGTGCTGGACTTTATGGACGGGAAGCGGAAAAGCCCGCTGTAACGGGCTCTCAGATTCCTGAAGGAGATATTTGCCATGCTTTACTTTCGCAACGACTACGGCGCTGGCGCCCACCCGGCGGTGCTGGAGGCCCTGTGCCGGACCAATTTGGAGCGTACGGCGGGCTACGGGACCGACCGCTACTGCCAGGAGGCGGCGGAAACCATCCGGGCCCTGTGCCGCTGTCCGGAAGCGGCGGTCCACTTTCTGGCGGGCGGGACCCAGGTGAACAAGACGGCCCTGGCTGCCTTCCTGCGGCCCTACGAGGCGGCGGTGGCCGCCGCCAGCGGGCATATCTGCGTCCACGAGGCCGGGGCCGTCGAGCAGGACGGACATAAAATCCTGACCGTCCCCACTCCCGACGGTAAGCTGACCCCGCCGCTCCTCCGCGCCGCCATGGCCGGGCCCTTCAACGAGCACACGGTCATTCCCCGCCTGGCCTATATCTCCAACACCACCGAGCTGGGCACGGTCTATACCCGCCGGGAGCTGTGGGAGCTGGGGGAGGCCTGCCGGGAGCTGGGCCTGCTGCTCTACTGCGACGGAGCCCGGCTGGGCAGCGCCATGGACGCGGGCGGAACGGATTTCCCCGATTACGCCGCCGCATGCGATGCGTTTACCATCGGGGGCACGAAGAACGGCCTGTTGTTCGGCGAGGCCCTTGTGATCGTGAACCCTGCCCTCCAGCCGGGGTTCCGCAACTGCATGAAGCAGCAGGGGGCCATGCTGGCCAAGGGTCGGCTGCTGGGGGTGCAGTTCCAGGCGGTTTTAAAGGACGGGCTGTACCGGGCGCTTGCCGCCCACGCCAACGCCCAGGCGCGGCGGCTGGCGGAGGGCTTGGAGGCTCTGGGCGTTTTGCTGCTGGCCCCGGCGGAGAGCAACCAGGTGTTCCCTATCCTGCCGGACGGCGCGGTGGAGGAGCTGGGACGGCGCGTGGAATTCGAGGTGGAGCGGAAAATGGACGGAGGGCGCACCTGCATCCGCTTTGTCACGGCTTGGCATACCCCGCCGGAGGATGTGGACGCGCTGCTGGAGCTGGGCGCGGGGCTGCTGGCGTAAGGCTTCCTCTTTCCTTTCGTTTTTGACTGGCGAGGACGGGGGAAATGTGGCATATCGAGCACACAAAAAGTGTGCTCGATATGCCACAGACAAACGGAATTTTTTGGTGTATACTGTCTATGTACAAAAAAGAAAGGGTGACCCCTCATGCAGAAAAATTGACCTCCTTATTCCTGTCCCTGCTGCTGTCCTTATCCCTGCTGCCCGGTCAGGCCCGTGCCGCCGGCGCGCCGGAACCCGCCGCGCCCCCTGTGGCCGTGGAACCGACGGGCCCGGAGACGCAGGAAGAACCGCCGGTCATGCCGCTGTCGGCTCCGGACTTTCCGGATGAGGAAGACATGCATCATGGGTATGGTATGTCCAACCCCAGATGTTCCTTCATTTCCCGCTGCGTATGATCCCGGTTGGATTCGTCCCCTATCGCATCATAGATATAATATGCCCGTATGTAATACTGTTTGCTGGTATCCAGGTCCCCTAAAAAGAAAAAACATTCTGCCATGATGGCCAGAAATCCGGGCAGGAACTCATAATTGCCCTTTTCTGTACAGAGCTTCCGGCCCTTTTCCGATACTTGGATCGCTTTTTTATACTGCTTTTCCAGGCCCAGGTCAATGGCGTGATTGTGGCGGCCAGGCAGAACTGCTGGGCATATTTATCCAGATCCTTATTGTTTTTCTCAATATACTTAAGCAATCGGCTGGAAATGCTGATTGCTTTTTTCTGTTTCCCATCCGGGAGTAGGTTCGCGCAATCTGGTTAACAAGAATAATTTCCTCCGAGCTGTAGTAGAAGTCCGGAATCTTCATTTCGTCAAACCGGGGGATCGTCAGCCGGATGGCCTCCATCAGAACGTCCAGCCGCTCCTCATGGCTGTAAGTTCCGTCCGGCCCGTTTATGGCGGCAAGGGCGCTCAGCGAAAACTGCTGGAAAAACAAGTCGTTCTCTCCACATAGATTCTCCAGTTCCTCCAGGCCTTTTAAAATCCGATTCCGAATCTGGGGCTGGTCCTTTGGTTTCCGGCGGAAGAGGACGATTTCGTCCTGGATGCGCTTATACAGCTTCGCCGAAGCAATATTGTCCAGGCTCTTCAGCGCAAAGATCTGTCCCTCGGGCAGCTCCAGCTTATTCAACAGCCTTTTCAAGAGAACATTTGTCAAGGGGGATTTCACCATAAAGATGAAATCCCCCCGTTAAACAAGGATTTATAGATTCATTTCGTCAACAATATTTGTGGGTTTTGCGGTCATTTCTACCCATGCTGGAACGAAGCCACTCTTAATGGCGTTTCTGACTGACCTGATATTGGACCATGCCGTACAATAAAATGGTACTTTGTCCCTGTTTATTATTTCTTTTGTAAGCGTACTTGTCAGTACGGAGGCAATTCCTTGTCTTCTGTATTTGCATACACCGGACCAGCAGCTCCATCTGCACGGAATTTTAGCCCCACCCTGCCGGAAGGGAGCCCCACTCCACGA
>VSNB01000273.1 GCA_009774055.1 Clostridiales bacterium | reverse complement strand
AACGTAGTTCCTTAAGCGATCTTTTGCTTCTTTTCGCTCGCGCGAAAAGAAGGCCCCGCCGCCGGCGAGGCGGCAAAAAAGTCCCGCCCCGCAGGGGCGGTAAGAACCGCGCTTCAACAAAGAAAGAAGTAAAAAGCGGTCGCGGCCCGCAGGGCCGCAGATTAAACTGGGAGCCGCCGCGCAGCGGCGGCGCAGAAAGAAGGTTCCAATGACAGACCAAGAAAACCTCCAAGTACAAAATAATCTCTTCGACATCTACAGCGGCATTCTGTTCAACAACCAAACCTTCGCCGACAGCGGAGAAAAAGCGGAGATTACTTACAATTTTGACTGCCCGGAGTATAAAACCCTGATCGAAAAATACGGCATCGACAAGATTGCCGGGGAGGGCACGGCCTTCGAGCGGGGCGTCCGGCTGATGCGCTGGATGGCCCCCAAGCTGACCCACAAGTCCGACTATGACAATCATATCCCGTTTAATTCTCTCGCTCTGCTGGAGTACAGTCTGGACAAGCCGGAGCAGGGGATTAACTGCCGGAATAAATCCATCATCCTGACGGAGTGCTGTCTGGCGCTGGGCATCTATGCCCGCCGGGTATACATCATGCCCTATTCTCCCTACGATGGCGACAATCACGTAGTCTCGGAAATCTATGACCCGGAACTGGGGAAATGGGTGATGCTGGACCCCACCACGAGCTGCTATTTTATCGATAAAAACGACGTCCCCCTGTCGCTCCTGGAGATCCGGGACCGCTTCGCCAACCTGCAATACGCCGCGGCGGTGGAGGCGGAGGCGGATACCTCCGACAAGAACGCCCTCTGGGAGGGGAACATCTGGTATAACGCCTATACCGCTAAGAATCTGTTTCGATTCATGGTGGACGGGATAAACGGGTTCGGCCAGGGGGACAAACAGACCCTGTACTTCTCTCCCGCAGGCTGCAGCGTAAAGCAGAGCCGCCTGGCAAACATCCGCTACCGCTATGAGCGGTACGCTTCTTTAGAGGACGAGGATACGCAAAAGGAATTTGAGAAGGAGACGGACAAAGCGAACGCCAGTCCGGAACCTCCTTCCCACAACGTTTCCCTCCTCACCGCTCCTCCCCAATAAAAGGAAAGAAGGTCCGACTATGAAAAGCGATTCCTTGAAGCTGGGTCCCCAGAACGCCCCCCACCGGGCGTTGTACCATGCGCTGGGCCTGACGGAGGAAGAAATTAAGAGGCCCCTGGTGGGAGTAGTCAGCTCCTACAACGAGATCGTCCCCGGCCATATGAACATCGACAAGATCGTGGACGCGGTGAAGCTGGGCGTGGCCATGGCCGGGGGAACCCCCATCGTCTTCCCCGCCATCGCCGTCTGCGACGGCATCGCCATGGGTCACCAGGGTATGAAATACTCCCTGGTCACCCGGGACCTCATCGCCGACTCCACCGAGGCCATGGCCCTGGCCCACGGCTTCGACGCCCTGGTGATGGTCCCCAACTGCGACAAGAACGTCCCCGGCCTCCTCATGGCGGCAGCGCGGCTGAATATTCCAACCATTTTTGTCAGCGGCGGGCCCATGCTGGCGGGGCGCATTGACGGCGGACGGGCCAGCTTCTCCACGATCTCCGAGGCGGTGGGGCAATTCAACGCCGGGAAGATCGGCAAGGAGAAGCTGAAGGAGTACGAGCGCAAGACCTGCCCCACCTGCGGGTCCTGCTCCGGCATGTATACCGCCAATTCCATGAACTGCCTCACCGAGGCCCTGGGCATGGGGCTCAGGGGCAACGGCACCATCCCCGCCGTGTACTCCGGCCGCATCGAGCTGGCCAAGCGGGCCGGCATGGCCGTGATGGCGCTGGTAGAGAAGGACGTCAAGCCCCGGGACATCATGACCGAAGCCGCCTTCCGCAACGCGCTGACGGTGGATATGGCCCTGGGGTGCTCCACCAACAGCATGCTCCACCTGCCCGCCATCGCCCGCGAGTGCGGCATCGAAATCAACCTGGACATCGCCAACGGCATCAGCGAGAAAACGCCTAACCTCTGCCACCTGGCCCCCGCCGGGCACACCTACATGGAGCAGCTGGACGAGGCCGGCGGCGTCTTCGCCGTGATGCACGAGCTGTCCAAAAAGAACCTGCTGGATTTGAACTGCCTCACCGTCACGGGAAAGACGGTGGGGGAGAACATCGCCGGGTGCGAAAATCAGGACAGGTCGGTCATACGGCCTGTGGAAGAGCCCTACAGCGAAACCGGCGGCATCGCCGTGCTCCGGGGCAGTCTGGCCCCGGAGGGCAGCGTGGTGAAGCGGTCCGCCGTGGCGGAAGAGATGCTGGTCCACGAGGGCCCCGCACGGGTGTTTGAGTGCGAGGAGGACGCCCAGGCGGCTATCAACGCCGGGACCATCCGTCCCGGCGACGTGGTGGTCATCCGCTACGAGGGCCCCAAGGGCGGACCCGGTATGCGGGAAATGCTGAACCCGACCTCCGCCATCATGGGCATGGGACTGGGCTCCAGCGTGGCCCTCATCACCGACGGACGGTTTTCCGGGGCCACCCGGGGGGCCTGCATCGGCCATGTGTCCCCGGAGGCCGCCAGCGGCGGGCCCATCGGCGTGGTCCGGGAGGGGGATAGGATCCGCATCGACATCCCCGGCAATAAGCTGGAGCTGCTCATCGGCGAGGAGGAGCTGGCGGCGCGGATGAGGGACTTTGTCCCGAAAAAGAAGGAGCTGTCCGGTTACCTCAAGCGTTACGCCGCCCTGGTGTCCAGCGGCGCGTCGGGGGCGGCGCTGAACTGATATGGAGCTGATGGAACTGAGCATGCGCCTGCGGGCGCTGACGGTGTTCCGGGGACTGCTGTCCGAGCCGGTGATTGAGGCGCTGTGCAGCTATCTGGACTGCATGGAGAACGCCTGGCCCCAGGGGATGATCTCCGGCTACGCCGAGCTGGTGAGCCGACTCTACCAGACGGACGAGGGCGACCTGGGCCGCCACATCCTGCGGGTGGTGATGGAGCAGGAGAACATCTACATCCGCGCCGTGGGCCGGGGGGAGACGCCGCCGGACTATATGGCCCGCAGCGTGGCCCTGGAGCTGGAAACCCTGCAGGAGGCGGCGTCCCTGACGCCGGAGCGCCTGCGGGCAGGGCTGGACGGCGTGGAGTATCTGCCGGACTTCGGCGTCGCGAAGGTGGACCTGGCGGAGCGCTATTTCCGCCGCGCAGAGGAGATCGGGCGGTATGGCTACGGCATCTACGCGGGGCGCCACATGTTCTGCCTGGACGACGCCGGGCGCGTTGTTCCGGTGGGACACCCGGACCCCGTATCTCTGGAGGACCTGGTGGGCTACGAGCGGGAGCGGGGACTGGTGCTGGACAACCTCCGGGCCCTGCTGGCGGGGAAGCCCGCCGCCAACATGCTCCTCACCGGCGACGCCGGCACCGGCAAGTCCTCCACCGTCAAGGCCGCGTGCAGCGTCCTCCGGGACGAAGGGCTTCGGATGATAGAGGTCCGGCGGGACCAGCTGCGGCATATTCCCGCCCTGCTGGATGCGCTCAGTGAGAACCCGCTGAAATTCATCCTGTTCATCGACGACCTGTCCCTCCAGGCAGACGACGACAGCTTCGGCGCGCTGAAGGCGGTGCTGGAGGGCTCCGTATCCGCCCGCAGCGGCAACGTGATCCTCTGCGCCACCAGCAACCGGCGGCATATTGTCAAGGAGAAGTTCTCGGACCGGGAGGGGGACGACGTCCACCGCAATGACGCCATGCAGGAGACCGTGTCCCTGTCGGACCGTTTCGGGCTCCGCATCACCTTCCAGAAGCCGGGGAAGGACGAGTACCTCGCCATCGTCCGCGCTCTGGCCCTCCGGCAGGGGGTGGACGCGCCGGACCTGGACGTTCTGGCGGAGCGGTTCGCCCTCCTCCGGGGCGGGCGGTCCCCCAGGATCGCCCGGCAGTTCATGGACAGCCTGGCGGCGAAGGGAATATGAGGCGGAGGCCCCAAACGCGCAATTACCGAAGGGGCACCCCAGCGGGTAAAAAAAAATTATAGACAAAATTTTTTATAAA
>VSNB01000272.1 GCA_009774055.1 Clostridiales bacterium | reverse complement strand
CGACGACCCCCGACGAGGATAAGACTTCCGATCCCGAGCCCGCTCCCGCCGAGCCCGCCGGAGCCGGCGAGATCACGCTGTGGACCTATCCCATCGGCGACTGGGGCAACGAGGCCACTGTCAAGGCTCTGACCGACGCCTTCACCGCTGAGACAGGCATCACTGTCAAGGTGGATTACCTGTCCTACACCGACGGCGATGACAAGGTCAACACCGCCATTACCGCCAACGCCGCTCCCGACCTCATCATGGAAGGTCCCGAGCGTCTGGTGGCGAACTGGGGCGCCAACGGCAAGATGGTCGATTTGAAGGATATGTTTGACGACACCGACATGGCTGAGATCAACGCCGTGAACGAGGGCGTCATGAAGTCCTGCACCCACACCAATGGCGCGATCTACGAGTATCCCCTGGTCATGACCGCCCACTGCATGGCTGTCAACCTGAACGCCTTCAAGGAGGCCGGCGCTGACAAGTATCTGCATCTGGACACCCATACCTGGACCACTCAGGAGTTCATTGACGCCGTTGCCGCGCTGTATGCCCACTACAACGGCACCGTTGGCGCCGTGTTCTGCGCCGGTCAGGGCGGCGATCAGGGTACCCGCGCCCTCGTCAACAACCTCTATGGCGGTACCTTCACCAATGCTGAGCATACCCAGTACACCTGGGACGATCCCCTGAATATTCAGGCCCTTGAGCAGCTCAAGAGCATGGACGGCATTGATTTTGACGCCTCCCTGGCCGGCGCTGACGAAATCGCCAAGTTCTACCAGGGCGCTCTGAAGATGGCCTTCTGCTGGAACATTGCCCAGCAGCTCAGCCCCAACGGCAAGGGTGAGGAGACCGGCGCTGAGAAGACCGTCACCGGCGACGACATCGCCTTCATGAGCTTCCCCTCCGAGGATGGCAATTCCAAGCTGCAGGGCGGCATCTGGGGCTTCGGCATTTTCGATAACGGCGATCAGGCCCGCATCGACGCTGCCAAGCAGTTCATCAAGTTCATGTGCGATTCCGCCCACACTGTGGACGCTGTGAAGGCCGCCCGGTACTTCGCCGTCCGCTCCACTGCTGAGGGAACCGATCTCTCCGGCATCTGGGCTGACGAGCCGATTATGGCCGAGTATACTAAGCTGATGCCCTACCTGGGTGACTACTATCAGATTACCACTGGCTGGGCCGGCGCCCGCACCGCGTGGTGGACCATGCTCCAGGCTGTCGGCACCGGCGACGATGTTGCCGCCGCCGTTGCCAGCGGCGTGGCCGAGGCTAACAGCGCCGCAGGCTGATCTGAGAGAACCGCGTAACTGTTTGTAAGGGTTTGCGCGCCCCTTCTCCGCGATGCGCGGAGAGGGGGCGTGCGTTTCGTTTCTGTTATGTGTATGAGAGAGAGGAGTGTCGAATTTGGCGAAACAAGCGCAAAGCAAGATGAGCCAGGCTCTCCAGCGGCGTGAGAACGTTGCGGGATACCTGTTCATGCTGCCCAGTCTGATCTTTTTCCTGGGCTTCGTCATCATCCCCATGTTCATCTGCATCATCACCAGTCTGACCAACACCAACATGCACCAGGAGGGCATGTTCGGAAGCTTTATTGGGCTGAAGAACTTTACGGACCTGGCGAAGGACAAGGTATTTCTGAAGGGCCTTGCCAATACCTTCACCATCGTGATCGTCAGCGTCCCGGCGGTGTGCGCCTTCTCCCTGTGGGTATCCTCGGCCATCTACAAGCTGAAGGGCCCCGTGCTGTCCGCCTTCCGCTGCATCTTCTACCTGCCCGTCGTCACCGGCTCCGTGGCCGTCACCGTGGTATGGAAATGGATATACGATAACTACAACGGCATTTTGAACTCCGCACTGACCAACATGGGCATCCTGGAGAAGGGCATCAACTGGCTGGGCGATGAGAAAACGGCCCTGTGGTGCATCATCCTGATCCTGTTTACCACCTCCGTGGGCCAGCCCATCGTCCTGTACGTCTCCGCCCTGGGCAACGTGGACCAGACCCTGGTGGAGGCCGCCCAGGTGGACGGCGCCACGGACCTCCAGGTCTTCTGGAAGGTCAAGTGGGCCCAGATGATGCCCACTACCCTGTACATCCTGGTGATCACCACCATTAACTCCTTCCAGTGCTTCGCCCTGATCCAGCTGCTGACCCAGGGCGGACCCAACCACGCCACGGACACGGTGATGTACTACATCTACTGGACCGCGTTTAAGCTCACCGAGCAGGCGGGCCACTTCGGCTACGCTAACGCCATGGGCGTGGTGCTGGCCGTCTTTATCGGTCTGCTGTCCGCGATCCAGTTCAAGCTGGCGAAAGAAAAGTAAGGGGGTGCGAATATGAAAATTCAAAGCGGGCGCAGCCGCGCATACAAGATTTTTTCCATCATCGTTCTGGTGATCCTGGCGATTCTGTTCCTGTTCCCCCTGTACTGGATTATCACCGGCGCTTTCAAGCCTGCCCAGGACGTCTATGCCCAGAAGCCCGTCTGGTGGCCCACGGAGTGGGTGAAGAACAACTTCAGCAATCTGCTGAACAAGCGTTCCGCGCCGCTGTGGGAGATCTACCTGCCCTTCGGCAGCTTCTTTAACGGGGGCGAGAAGGTGCTCCTGAGCGCCGGTCCCTCAGTTCCCGCCGCGTTCCGCTGGCTGCTCAATACGGTGGTCATGTCCGTCATGGCTATGCTCCTCACCTGCGCCACTGCGGCCATGGCGGGCTATGCTCTGGCCAAGAAGCGGTTCATGGGCCGGGCTATCCTGTTCTCCATGATCGTGTGCGCCATGGCCCTGCCTAAGCAGGTCATCCTTATCCCCCTGCTCAAGGAGATGGCGGCGCTGAAACTGTATGACAGCTTGTGGGCCGTCATTTTCCCCACTGTGGGCTGGCCCTTCGGCGTGTTCCTGATGAAGCAGTTCTCGGAGGGCATCCCCGGCGAGATACTGGAGGCCACCCGTATCGACGGGGCCAGCGAAGCCAAGACCTTCATCACTGTGGTGCTTCCCATGGTGAAGCCGGGTATCGGCGCGCTGGCGATCTTCACCTTCATCAACGCCTGGAACGATTACTTCATGCAACTGGTCATGCTGCCCAGCGGAAGCAACTTCACCATGCCGCTTGGTATCGCCACCCTCCAGGGGGAGGCGTCGGTGGACATGGGCCTGCTGATGGCGGGTGCGGTGCTTGCGGCGGTGCCTATCATCACCGTGTTCCTGCTCTTCCAGAAGTACTTTACCCAGGGCATCACCATGGGCGCGGTGAAAGGATGATGCTGCCATGATCTATGCAAAAAACAAGGACGCCCTGTCCTATCGGGGCATCCATCCCAATCTGGACCTGGCGCTGGAGCATATCACGGAGGAATATCTGCCCGCCATCGGCGAAACCCGGGTGGAACTGAAAGGGAGCGACGTGTACGCCACCCGCTTCACCTACGAGACGGTCCCGGCAGAGGAGAGCTTTTTCGAAGCCCACAAGAAGTACCTGGACATCCACATCATGCTTTCCGGCTCCGAGCGGGTGGAGATCGCCCCGCCGGAGAAGCTGGCGGAGTTCGATCGGGTGGAGGAAAACGACTTCTACGCCTACCGGGGCGAGGGGGACTATAAGCTGACCCTGTCCCCCGGGGACTTCCTGGTGGTCTTTCCCGGGGACGCCCACCGGATCAAGATGCAGGCGGACGGTCCCGAGACGGTGACCAAGGCGGTCTTTAAGATCCGAATTTACGATTAAGCAAGGAGAAGGATACATTATGAAAGACTTGACCAAATATCAGGGTATTTTCCCCGCTTTTTACGCCTGCTATGACCAGGATGGAAAGGTGAGCCCACAGACGGTCCGGGATCTGGCGCGGTATTTCCTGGATAAGGGCGTCAAGGGCCTCTACGTGGGCGGCTCCTCCGGCGAGTGCATCTACCAGAGCGTGGCGGAGCGGAAGCTGACGCTGGAGAACGTCATGGCCGAGGTGGGCGGCAAGCTGACCATCATCGCCCACGTGGCCTGCAACAACACCGCCGACAGCCGCGAGCTGGCCGCTCACGCCGAGAGTCTGGGCGTGGACGCCATCGCCGCCAAGTGGGGGGGGGGGGGGGCGGGGGTGGGAAG
>VSNB01000271.1 GCA_009774055.1 Clostridiales bacterium | reverse complement strand
ATGCTGCTGGGCGTTGTTTTTCTTCCCGCAGCCCGCCAGCAGGCCCAGCAGCATACACGCCGCCAGCAGCAGGCACAAAGTCCTCTTTTTCATCCGATCCATTGCAAAGGTCCTCCTTGTTTCTGTTCGCTTGGGGGAGGCCGGAGTATTCCGGCCTCCAGTTGTTTCCACGTATGATATAGACGCAGGCAGGGTATGGAAAGTTCCTCCTGCCAACTATTATTTTACAGGGCCATGTATCATTGTTGCATCTTTTTGAATACGATTCGGAAACAATTTCGTGAAAGATACCTGTGCCGGCCGGGGAAAAGGGCCCGGACGCGAAAGCGTCCGGGCCCCCTGGGGCTGTGCTACACTTCGGTTTCCTGCTCCGGCTCCTGCTTGGAGGCGGCTTTGGCCTCGTTTTCCACGCTCCTGACCTCCACGGTCACCGGCTGGGAAGCGGCCATTTTGCCGCCCACCACTCCGGCCAGCAGGGCGGTGAGGTCCAGTCCTGTGGACTCCTTCACCCCGTCCATGACCTGGCTGGCGGAGGACATGACATCCTTGACCAGCTTGGTGGAGTTGCCGTCGCCGTACATGACGATCCGGTCCGTCTGGGCCAGAGGCGCGGCGGCGTTCTTGACCACCTCGGGCAGGGCGTCCAGGTACATTTCCAGCACAGAGGCTTCGCCCATCTTTTTCTGGGCTTCCGCCTTCTTTTCGATGGCCTCGGCCTCAGCCAGGCCCTTGGCCCGGATGCCCTCGGCCTCCTGCTCCATGGCGAAGCGCAGGGCTTCCGCCTCCGCCTTGCGGGCCTCGGCCTCCTTGATGGCCTCGTAGGCTTTGGCATCGGCGTCCCGCTGGCGGCGGACCAGCTCGGCCTCGGCCTCCTTCTCGGCCTTGTACTTCATGGCGTCCGCCTGCTTGCGGACCTCGGCGTCCAGGCGGCGCTCCTGGATGGCGATCTCGCGGTCCGCCAGTTCCGCCTCCTTCTCCTTTCGAGCGATGTCGGCGCTGACCCGGGTGACCTCGATGGTCTTGCGCTGCGTCTCCTGCTGGATGGAGTAGGCCGCGTCGGCTTCCGCCTTCTTGGCGTCGGCCTTCACCTTCATTTCCGCCTGCTGGATGGCAAGGGCGGCGTCCTGCTCGGCGATCATCTTCTCCGCCTGGACCTTCACAGCGTTGGCCTCCTGCTGGGCCTGGGAGGTGGCGATGGCGATGTCGCGCTGGGCGTTGGCCTTGGCGATCTGGGCGTTCTTGCGGATCTGCTCCACGTTGTCGATGCCCATGTTCTCGATGGTTCCGGCCCCGTCCTTGAAGTTCTGGATGTTGAAGTTCACCACTTCAAGTCCCAGCTTGCGCATGTCGGGGACCACGTTCTCGGTGATCTTCCGGGCCACGCCCTGCCGGTCTTGGACCATCTCCTTCAGGCCCACGGAGCCCACGATCTCCCGCATGTTGCCCTCCAGGACCTGGGTCACCAGGCTCACCAGCTCCTCGGGGCGCTTGCCCAGCAGGGCCTCGGCGGCCAGCTTGAGGAGCTCCGGGTCGGAGCTGATCTTCACGTTGGCCACGCCGTCCACGGAGACGTTGATGAACTCGTTGGTGGGCACCGCCTCGCTGGTTTTGACGTCCACCTGCATAATGCGCAGGGAGAGCTTATCCACCCGCTCGAAGAAGGGGACCCGCCACCCGGCCTTGCCGATGAGGATGCGCTTGCGGCCCAGGCCGGAAATGATGTAGGCCGTATCCGGCGGCGCTTTCAGATAACCCATGAAGAACAGCAGCAGCACCAACAGCGCGATCACAGCGGGTAGTGCGAATTTCATTAAATCAGTCATGTTTTCCTCCTTACATGTCAATATCCCGTTTTGTTTCTTCTTCCTATTTGTCAGAGGGGAGCCGTTTCTCCGCACCCGGGTACGAAAAAACGAGACTCCTGCCTTGCGGCAAAAGTCTCGATAAAAGTCCCAGCTGGAGACCTCCGCGCGTCCCGGGCACCGAGAACGGCGCCGTCCTGACGGTGCGCGCTTAGACGGCGCCTGCGCCGCCCGGATGGCCCTTGGACAAAGTCCAATGGCGCGGGATGGGCGATTCATGCGCTGTGCTAAGAACTACTCCCTTTTGACATTATTATCATACCACACCTGCCCTTTGTGCGCAATAGGCATATTGATAAAAGTTTAACATGATTTTTTGTGTACTTTTTCTGGAGGCTGATACATGGGATAGGGGTATTTGTCCTCCTCCGTGATCTCCCGCAGGATCCTGCAGGGCACGCCGGCGGTCAAAATGCGGCGTGGACTGCGTTGTCGTCCTTGCCACACCACATTTTACCACGTCTCCTTCTTACCGATTCTCAAGTGTGTCGACTATAAATTTTTCTGAGATTTTTCCGCCTCTTTTGGATATGGGGTTGACTTTTTCCTGAAAGTCGATATAATCTAATTAACTATATTAGTTGAGGCGGTTTTTGAAATGACATATAGATTGATCTGCGACAGCTGCACCGACCTGCCGCTGGAGCTGACGGCTGACCCCCACGTGCGGAAGGTGCCGCTCAGTATTCAAATCGGCCCTGATACCATTGTGGACGATGCGGGCTTCTGCCAGAAGGAGCTGCTGGATAAAATGAAGAGCTGGCCCGACGCGCCCAAGACGGCCTGCCCCTCGCCCTCCATCTACCTGGAGCAGTTCCTGGAGGAGGGGGACAACTACGTGGTCACTTTGACCGGCCAGCTCTCCGGTTCCTATAATGCGGCCATGCAGGCCCGGGCCATCTACCGGGAGGAAGGCGGCAAGGGGAACGTCCACGTGTTCAACTCCCGCTCCGCCTCCTCGGGACAAGCCCAGATCGCACTGCTGGTCAGGGAGCTGACGGCCCGCTGTATCCCCTTCGCCCAGGTGGTGGAGCAGGTGGAGGCGTATATCGCCCAGATGAAGACCCTGTTTGTGCTGGAAAATCTGGACAATCTGCGGAAGAACGGGCGTCTGACGAAGATGCAGGCTCTGGTGACCGGCGCACTGCGGGTCAAGCTGCTGTGCGGTGCCACGCCGGAGGGGGAGATTGAGAAGCTGGGCCAGGGGCTCTCCGTGCGGCAGACCCTGGCGCGGATGGTGTCCCGGATGGCGGATGACGTGGGCCACGCGGGTCGCCGGCTGATCATCGCCCACTGCAACTGCCGGGAGCGGGCGGAGTATGTGCGGGACCTAATTCAGAAGCGGTGCCGGTTCGGCGAGATCCTGATCGTAGCCACCGGCGGTATTTCCACAGTGTACGCCGAGGATGGCGGAATCATCGCGGCATATTGAGTTTTAGAACCTGTATTCATAGGCGGGAAATGCCTGTGAATACAGGTTCTTTATGGCCTGCGGGCGTTTCCGGCGTTAGCTGCGCCGGGGACGCCCGCAGATGCATCATATCATTTTCCTCTTCTCCGCCATCGTCCGCAGGGCGCAGCGGGTGTCCGCGTCCTCCAGCTCCTGGGCGGGAGCCTCAAAGAGCAGCAGGTCCTCCTCGTGGCGGCGGATGACGCTGCTGCCGCCGCGGTCCTCCCGCAGGGCCTTCAGCTCCGGGAAGTAGGCGGCGGGGAAGATGCAGGGGTTGCCCCGCACGCCGTTGTGGGCCAGGCCCACCAGCTTGTCCGGGTGGGCCAAGAAGAAGTCCACCTCCGCCGCCACGGTTTCCTGCCGCAGCAGCGGCTGGTCCGATACCTGGAAGAGGACTGCGCCGCAGTCCTCCATGGTTTCCAGCCCCAGGCGGATGGTATAGCTGATTCCCCAGTCGGGGTGGGGGTTGTGGACGGGCGTGAAGCCGAAGGAGGAGGCCAGGGCCTCCACCTCCGGGTATTGGGTGACCACGGTGACTTTTGAGAATTTTTCCTTTGGTACAGCCTCCAGGGCATGGAGGATCAAGGGCTTTCCCTCGAATTTGGCGGCGAGCTTGTTTTCACCGAACCGGCGGGCGTCGCCCGCCGCCATGACGATGCAGCCGATCTTCATAGAGGTCCTTTCTTTGCCGCCCTTCGGGCGGCACGGGTTTTCATCTGCGGCCCTGCGGGCCGCTCCGCTCTCTTATCTTGATCTTTTATTTATCTCATCTTCGCCGCCCGGCGGGCGGCGAACGGCAGATTCTTATCGAATCGGAC
>VSNB01000270.1 GCA_009774055.1 Clostridiales bacterium | reverse complement strand
TTTGCTCTTTGTGCCCCGGCGCAAACTGTAGGCGCAGGGTCCGGGGGCGCGCAGCCCCCGGACCGATTCGAGAAGAATCCCCCGTTCGCCGCGCTCCGCGCGGCGAAGATCAAATTAAAGCAGCCTTAAACCTCTTTACTAAATCTTAACCATTTCCTTAACCGTTTTCTTAACCACCCCCTGCTAAAATACGTGTATTCCAATCAAGGAGGTAAGAAAATGGACTACATCCTTCAGACAAACAACTTAATCAAGCATTATAAGAACGGAAAGGCCCTCAACGGCCTGACCATGCACGTGGAAAAAGGAGCCATCTACGGTTTCGTGGGCCGCAACGGCGCGGGCAAAACCACCCTCATCCGCCTGATCTGCGGCCTCCAGGAGCCCACGGAGGGGACCTTTACCCTCTACGGCTGTCCCAACGACAGCAAGGAGATCACCCGCTCCCGCCGCCGCATGGGGGCGGTGGTGGAGACGCCCTCCATCTACCTCTCCATGACGGCGGAGGAAAATCTGAAACAACAGTATCAGATTCTGGGCCTGCCGTCCTACGACGGCCTCCGCGACCTGCTGGAGCTGGTCCGACTGGGGAATACCGGGAAGAAAAAGGCGAAGGACTTCTCTCTGGGAATGCGCCAACGCCTGGGCATCGCCGTAGCCCTGGCCGGGGACCCGGACTTCCTCATTCTGGACGAGCCCGCCAACGGCCTGGACCCCCAGGGCATCGTGGAGATCCGGGAGCTGATCCTCCGTCTGAACCGGGAGCGGCAGATCACCGTTCTGATCTCCAGCCACATCCTGGACGAACTGAGCCGCCTCGCCACCCATTACGGCTTTATCGACAACGGCCGCATGGTCAAGGAGATCAGCGCCCCCGAGCTGGAAGCCAGCTGCCGCAAGTGCCTGCGCCTCACCGTCAGTGACGCCCGGCCTCTGACCGCCGCCCTGGACAAAATGGGCCTGGAGTACTCCATCCGCAGCGACACGGAGGCCGATGTCTACGACGCCCCCTCCGTCACCGAATTGACCCTGGCCCTCCACAATGCGGGCTGCGAGGTGAAGAACATCCACGAACACGACGAGAGCCTGGAGAGCTACTACATGAATCTGGTGGGAGGTGTCGTTGATGACTAACCTCCTGCGGGCCAATTTCTTCCGGATGCGCCGGGACCATATGTTCTGGACGTGCTTCGGCACGGTGCTGGTCTGTTCTGCCGTCTTCGTGTTCTTCTGGTGCCGGGAGGACGTCCAGCGCGGCTTTCAGGTAAAGCTGGAGCAGCATTATTTCAATATGGCGATGTCGCTGGGGTTCTTTATCGCCATGTTTGCCGCTATGTTTCTGAACGCGGAGTACAGCGATGGCACGATCCGCAATAAGCTGACCGTAGGCTGCATCCGCCGGGAGGTCTATCTGGCCAACTTTCTCACGGTCCTGACCGCGTCCCTGTTCTTTACCGCCGCGTGGCTCATCGGCGGGTGCGTTGGCATCCCGATGGTCGGGCCCTGGGGATTCGGCCTTGGAGGGCTGGCGTTCCATGTCCTCATCGTCGTGGGCTCCACCGTGGCCTTTGCCGCCATCTTCACCTTTCTGGGGATGCTCCTCAGCAGGCGAACCGCCACAGTTACCGTGGTGCTGTCCTGGTTTGCCCTGCTGCTGGCAGCCTCCACGGTCGAAAACACCCTCTCCGAGCCGGAGTTTGTCGGCGGCATCCTCATGACCGTGGATGGGATGCAGGCGATAAACCCGGAGCCCAATCCCCGCTACGTCTCCGGGGCGCTTCGGACGTTTTACGAGGTCGTCCGTGACATCATCCCCGCCGGGCAGGCGATACAGGTGCAGAACCTGGCGGTACTCAGCCCTCTGCGGGCGCTGCTGTGCGATTTGGGCGTGACGGCGGTCTTCACCCTGGGCGGACTGGCGCTCTTTGAGCGCAAGGACCTGAAATAGGGGAGGGGACGTATGAGAAATCTGCTGCACGCCAATTTCTCCCGTCTGTTTCACAGCGGAGCGTTCCGCGCCGCCCTGGCGGCGGAGCTCGCCTATGCGCTTTTTATCATAGGCGTGACGTTCTACTCGATCTATGTCAAAGAGGGCGGGCAGTTCGGCCTGGAGGAACCGCTGCTGTTCGCCTTCGGTATAGCAGGGATGATACCGGTCCCCATGCTCATCCAGGCCCCGTTTTTGAGCGTCTATCTGGGCACGGAGTTCAGCGAGGGAACCATCCGCAACAAGCTGGTGACAGGCCGGAGCAAGACGGCGGTCTACCTGTCGAACCTGCTCGCCTGTATGATGGCCTCCGTTCTGCTGGCGGTCCTCTATCTTGCGCTGGTGGGTATAGCGTCAGCGCCCACCGGTCTGCCGCTGAAAATGCCCGCCGGACAGCTCTTGCCGCTGGTATGCTGCGGTCTGCTGGCTCTCTCGGCCAGCGCGTCGCTGGTGACCATGGCGGCGATGCTGATCCGGAACGAGACGAAGACCGTTATAGTCACCCTGTCCGCCGCGATCTTCGCCATGTTTCTGATCAGCTTCCTCACCGCCCGCCTCGGGGAGCCGGAGTTTACGGCAGTCTATAACGAGTGGGGCGGGGATGCCGTTGCAATGATCCCCAACCCCAGTTACCTGCAGCCCGTCCCCCGGGCGGTGTGCCGGTTTCTCATCGACCTGCTGCCCACAGGCCAGTGCCTCCAGATATCGGCGCGTTCCGTGGAACAGCTCTGGCGGATGCCCCTGCTGAGCCTGTCCGTCATCGCCGCCAGCACCGCCGCGGGACTGTTCCTGTTTCGCAGAAAGGATCTGAAATAATGAGCGCAAAATTAAGCATAAACCTCCTCCTGCGGGCCAATTTCTACCGTCTCTGGCGCAGCGCGTCCTTCTGGGCGGCGGTGTCGACTATGTTCGGCGTCGGTATCTTCGAACTGGCGGTAGGCGTTCACGCCCAGCGCCAGGGGACCCCCGTCCCTCTGGACAACCGCTACATGCTCTTCGTCCTCATGTCCGGCGTGGTCCTCTCCGCCTTTTGCAGCCTCTTCGTCGGCGCGGAGTACAGCGACGGAGCCATCCGCAACAAGATCGCCGTGGGCCACTCCCGCGCTGCCGTGTATCTGGCGAATCTTGTCACCTGCTCGGCGGCGGGCGTCCTGATCTGCCTGGGCTATATCCTGCCCATGACGGCGGCGGGCATCCCGCTGATGGGCGGCTTCACGCTGCCGCCGGCCTCCGTCCTGTGGTTCACCCTCTGCGCTTTTCTCATGACCGCCGCCCTGTGCGCCATTTTCACCATGCTGGCCCTCCTGAACCAGAACAAGGCGGTGGTAGCGGTCGTTTGCATCTCCCTGGCCTATTTTCTCCTGTTCTTGGGCATCTACTTCAACTCCCGCTTAACGGAGCAAGCCGTCATCCCCGCCCGGGAGTATATCGAAAACGGTCAGATTCTGGTACGGGAGGCCATGCCGAACCCGGCTTACGTCCAAGGGTTCAAGCGCAAAATTTTTGAAGCCCTATACGTTCTCCCCGGCTGTCAGGCGGTACATCTGCTTGCCACGGCGACGGCGGTATGTCCCATCCGCCTCCCGCTGGCGAGCCTTGGCGCCGCCGCCGTTAGTACTGCCTTGGGATTGGCACTGTTCCGTCGGAAAGATTTGAAGTGAGGTTTTCCCGATGATGTACGCTCTCTGCGCCCTGTGCGGCCTGCTGGCCCTGACGGTATTGCTGCTGGTCTGGAAAATCCTGCTCCTCCGCCGTTCGGCGGAGGAGCTTCGCCGCGGCGTCCAGGAGCGTCTGGAAACGGACACCAACACCCTCCTGTCCATCCCCAGCCGGGACGGCGCTATGTGCCGCCTGGCCGCCGGCCTCAACGTCCAGCTGCGCCAGCTCCGCCGGGAGCGGCAGCAGTATCAGAACGGCGACCGGGACCTGAAAGAGGCGGTGACCAATGTCTCCCACGACCTCCGCACACCCCTCACCGCCATTTGCGGCTACCTGGACCTGCTGGAGGGGGAGGAGAAGAGCCCGGCGGCGGAGCGGTACCTGTCCCTCATCCGGGGCCGGACGGACCACTTGAAATCCCTGACGGAGGAATTTTTCCGCTATTCAGCGGCTCTCTCCGCCGGGGAGGCAGAGGAGGCGGAGGC
>VSNB01000027.1 GCA_009774055.1 Clostridiales bacterium | reverse complement strand
TGTTGCCCCCCCTTGCCGCCGAAAAACTACAAAATTTCTTCGGCGTTTTCTTACAATTTCAAATTGGCGTTGACACCGTCCTCGCCCACGGAGATACCGCCGTGGGTCGCGCCAATCTTCACATTCAGATGGGGGTAGCCGATGGTATTACGGATCTGCTCGTAGGCCCGTCCGGCGGCAAACATGGCAAAGGTAGCAGCGAAGGGAACCAATCCCATGGTAGAGAGACCGGCAGCTACATCAATCATGTTGGCTTCGGCGATGCCGCAGTCAAAGTGGCGCTCCGGGTAGGTTTTCTGGAAGATACTTGTCTTGGTAGCTCCCGCTAGGTCAGCATCCAAAACCACTAGGTTTTCAGCAGCGGCGCCCGGTTCCTTCAGCGCATTGCCGTAGCTGTCGCGGGTAGCGATTTTCTTTACATCAGCCATCACTCACACCTCCAAAACCTTTCGAGCTTCAGCGAGTTCTGACATGCCCTTGACGTACTCCTCATCGTTGGGGGCTTTGCCGTGCCAGCTGGCGTTGTTTTCCATGTAGGACACACCCTTGCCCTTGGTAGTCTTCATGAGGATGCAGGTGGGCTTGCCGGTGCCGTGGTTGGCATGGAAACGGGAGAAGGCGGATTCGATGTCCTCGAAGTCATGGCCATCGATCTTCACCACATCGCAGCCGAAAGCAGTAAACTTTGCATCCAGCGGCTCGGTGTTCATGACGTCGCAGGTCCGTCCGTCGATCTGGAGGCCGTTGATATCCACAATGATGCATAAATTGTCCAGGCCGTAGTGGGCGGCAAACATCGTTGCCTCCCAGATCTGGCCCTCGGCCAGTTCGCCGTCACCCAGAAGGGAGTAGATGTTGATATCCCTGCCCTGGAATCTAGCGCCCTTGGCCATTCCAGCGGCAGCAGACAGCCCCTGGCCCAGAGAGCCAGTGGACAAGTCCACGCCGGGGACAGTGTTCATATTGGGGTGACCCTGGAGGTAGGAATCAATATGCCGCAGAGTTGGCAGGTCCTCTATCGGGAAGTAGCCCCGGTTGGCCAGAGCGGCGTAGAGTCCTGGAGCAGTGTGGCCCTTGGAGAGGACAAAGCGGTCCCGCTCCACTTTCTTCGGGTCTTTGGGGTCAATGCGCAGCTCTTTGAAATAAAGATAAGTAAACATATCCGCAGCAGAGAGACTGCCGCCGGGATGACCGGCCTTTGCTCCGTGGATGCCGGTCAAGATGCCCTCCCGGACGCTGATGGCCGTCCGCTGAAGGGTTTTCTTTTCCTCTGGTGTCATAGAGATTCTCCTTACTTGAAAGGATTTTCCTGGGGATAGGGCAGACTGGCCGGTTGGTTGTAGGCGATATCCTGGACACCCAGGTACTTGAACACCTCAAACAGCGCTTTGCCCCAGTGGCCGAAGGCCACAGCCCCGTGGTGAGGATAGCGCTTGGCAATCAGCACATGGCGGTAGAACCGGTCCATCTCCGGAATGGCAAAGGCTCCAATAGACCCGAAGCTCTCGCAGTCTACATCCAGCACCGCGCCCTGGGCCACGTAGGCTTTCAGCTGGGTATCGGCGGTGGACTGGAGGCGGAAGAAGGTGATGTCTCCGGCCTTGATGTTGCCTTCCATGGTGCCCCGGGTGATGTCCGGCTCCGGCAGGTCCGGCTCCAGGTCCCGCTTCATAATGAGCTGATAACCCATGTGGGGATTCTTCAGCAGGGAGCAGGCCGTGTTGCCGCAGTGGAAGCCCATGAAGGTCTCCGTCAGGCGGCAGTCATATTTACCCTTGATGCCCTTGTCATAGATAGAGGCAGGAACCGTGTTGTTGATGTCCAGCAGAGTGCAGGTAGCGCCGGAGACGCAGGTGCCGATGTACTCGGAAAGGGCTCCGTAGATATCCACCTCGCAGGCGACAGGGATACCCATTGCCGCCAGGCGGCTGTTGACGTAGCAGGGGACGAACTTGAACTCCGTCTGGAATGCGGGCCAGCACTTGTTGGCAAAGGCCACGTACTGCCGGGTACCCTTGTGCTGCTCCATCCAGTCCAGCAGGGTCAGCTCGTACTGGGCCAGCCGGGGTAGGATACCGCCATAGGGATTGTTCCCGCCCAGCTCGGCCTCCATCTCCTTCATTTTCTCGGGGATGCGGGGATCATCCTTGTGCTTGTTGTAAGCCACCAGCAGGTCCAGCTCGGAGTTCTCCTCCACGGCCACACCCAGATCGTACAGGGCCTTGATGGGGCCGTTGCAGGCCAGGAAGTCGTCAGGACGGGGGCCGAAGGTGATGACCTTCAAGCCCTTCAGGCCCAGGACAGCCCGGGCGATGGGGACAAACTCAGCCATCTTCTCCGCCAACTCCTGGGCGGTACCTACAGGATACTCGGGAATGTACGCTGTCTTGCCCTGAAGACCCAGGTTGTAGGAGCAGTTGAGCATCCCGCAGTAGGCATCTCCCCGGCCATCGTGGAGATCCCCGTCGCCCTCGGCGGCGGCCACATACATGATAGGACCGTGGAACCACTGGGCGATCATCGTTTCCGGGGTTTCAGGGCCGAAGTTGCCCAGGAACACCACCAGAGCATTGACCCCGTTGGCTTTCACGTCCTTCACGGCCTCCTTCGCCTGGACCTCGTTCTCCACGGTGACGGGGCACTCGTACAGGTCCTCGCCGTAGGCGGCCTTCAGGGCAGCCCTCCGGCGCTCTGAGAGGGCGGCGGGGAAGCAGGAACGGCTGACGGCGATCACGCCGAGCTTGACTTCAGGAATGTTGGTAAACATCATTTTTCCTCCTCAAATATCCTTTTCAATGTCAATGTTTTCTCCCACGAGCCCCACATAGGCCCCCTGGGATGCCTCGCTGGATTCCGGATGGGACAGCAGCCACTTGTTTCGGGCCCATAGCCGGGCGTCCTCGTCATTTATGGAGCTGATGGCGGGTTTAGCCTCATTGGTCCCCTTGGGCAGCACCACCGCCACCCGGAAGCCCTCCTTTGCATCCGTATGGCAAGGAGCATAGTGCAGGGTGGTGGCATAGACCTCCACAGCCACACCGGCGGGGACCCGGAATGCCTTGATATGAGCGGTGTCCAGCTTGCCGTCCGCGATCTCGTCCTGATGGGCCAGCAGGAGGATGAAATCGACTGTGCCGATGTTGACCTCGCTGTCCCGGTGGTACTCCAGACAGTTGAGTTTGGTATTCCAGCCCCAGCACATACCAATCTGCACCGGCATCCCGCCATAGGCGTTGTTCTGGAGCTGTCCGAAAATGGCGTTTTGCTCCAGGGCGGCAATGCTGGGCTCATAGGCCACGCCGCTCTCCGGCAGAGGGATGACATTCATGGCCGACACCAGTGCCGCCGTGTCATAGCCTGTCAAAATTTGGCCGTAGGGCCTGAAAGAAGCGTCATAAATGGATTCGACTTTCATATTCGAGCTCCTCTATTGAATTTGGGGAAACAGCGCCTTGCAGGCGGGGTAGATTCTCTGGAACTGCCGGTAGCGCACCTCGTAGAGGGCGGTGAGGGCCGGGTCCGGCTCCACCGTGTCCGCCACGCTGACCAGCTCCCGGCAGGCGGCCTGGACGCTGGGGAACCGGCCTGCAGCCACCATAGCCAGGATTGCCCCGCCATAGCCTGGACCCTGCTCCGTGGCCACGGTGTCCAGGGGGATGCCCAGGACGTTGGACATGATGGTTTTCCACAGCGAAGATCTGCTGCCGCCGCCGCAGATGTTGGAGCGCGGAATGCTCACTCCCAGGCTCTTTGCAACCTCGAAGCTGTCCCGGATGGCAAAGGCCACCCCCTCCAGCATCGCCTGAAGCATATCGGCACGGGTCGTATCCATGGTCATGCCGATGAAGCAGCCCCGGGCGTTGGTGTCGTTGATGGGGCTGCGCTCCCCCATCAGATAGGGCAGGAAGTAGACATGGTTCCTGCCTAGCTTGCATGGGGTTATCTTCGCCTCCTCGCCCTTGTAATCCGTGGTGCCGATGATCTCATCCTGCCACCATTTATTGCAGCTGGCGGCGGAGAGCATACAGCCCATGAGATGGTAGCCGCCGTCGGCGTGGGCGAAGGAGTGCAGGGCATTATTAGGGTCCACACCGAATTTTTTGGAAGAGATAAAGATCGTCCCGGAGGTACCCAAGCTGATGTTGCAGCCGCCGGCGCCTACCGTGCCGGTACCCACAGCGGCTGCGGCGTTGTCTCCGGCACCCGCGCAGACCACCACACTCTCCGGCAGACCGATCATTTTCGCCACATCCGACCGAAGTGTTCCTACCGGCTCCCAGCTCTCGAAGAGCTTTGGGAGCTGCTTTTCGGTCACACCGCAGATGCCGCACATCTCTTTGCTCCAGCGCCTGTGCTCCACGTCCAGAAGCAGCATCCCGGAGGCATCGGAATAGTCCGTGGCGTGGACGCCGGTGAGACGGTAGACCAGATAGTCCTTGGGCAGCATGATTTTCTCGATTTTCGCAAATAAATCCGGCTCGTTTTCCTTCATCCACAGCAGTTTGGGGGCGGTGAACCCGGCGAAGGCGATGTTGGCGGTATAGCCGCTCAGCTTCTCCCGGCCAACAGTCTCGTTGAGGTAGTCCACCTCCTTGGCCGTCCGCCCGTCGTTCCAGAGGATGGCCGGGCGCAGAACATGGTCCGTCCCGTCCAAGGCCACCAGCCCGTGCATTTGCCCGCCCGCGCCGATGCCCTTGACCTCGCTGGCATCAAAGCCCGCCAGCAGCTCCGGCACCCCGGACTGCACCGCCGCCCACCAGTGGGCGGGGTCCTGCTCACTCCAGCCGGGACGGGGGAATGAGAGCGGGTATTCTTTTGTGACTGTGTTTCTGACCTGCCCCTCCTCGTCCACCAGCAGCAGCTTGCACGCCGAGGTCCCCAAGTCGATCCCTATGTACAGCATATCTTCACCTCCATGTTGTCAACCCTGTCCATAATAGGCGTTGGGTCCGTGTTTTCTAAGATAGTGTTTATCCAGCAGCTCCTGCTGCATAGCACCCAGCCCTGGTGTGAGCATCATAGCATGAAAATCCATAAACGCTATCTCCTCCAGCACCACAGCATTATGGACGGCGTTGAGTGGATTCGACCCCCAGACAAAGGGGCCGTGGCTATGGACCAGCGCCGCTGGCACCTTGGTTGGGTCGATCCCATTCTCCCGGAATGCCTTCACAATCACGTTTCCCGTCTCCAGCTCATAATTTCCGCCAATCTCCTCCGGCGTCATTTTCCGGGTGCAGGGGATATCGCCGTAGAAGTAATCCCCCTGGGTAGTCCCCATTGCTGGGATCCTGCGGCCAGCCTGGGCAAAGGAGGTTGCCCAGCGACTATGGGTATGGACAATGCCACCCAGGGCAGGAAACGCCCGGTACAGCACAAGATGGGTGTCCGTGTCACTGGAGGGCCGATAGTTTCCCTCCATCTGTTTGCCATCCTCCATCCGGATGACCACCATATCCTCCAGCTTCATGCCGCTATACTCCACCCCGGAGGGCTTGATGACCATGAGTCCCTGCTCCCGGTCGATCCCGGAGACATTGCCCCAAGTGAACGTGACTAGTCCGTGTTTGGGCAGAAGCAGATTCGCCTCACAAACCTGCCTTTTCAATTCTTCCAGCATATATTTTCCCTCTTTTACAGCATTTCCACCGCAGCCTGTTCTACCTCCAGCAGGGCCTTGTACCATTTGATATAGCTGTCAAATCCCGCCGCTGTATCCGTATCCGGCTCCACGGTGGAGCCGGATACACCGGCAAAGACGCGGCTGGCCAAATAGTCCTCCAGGCTCTCGCCCTCGCTCTTTTGCAGCATATACGCCACCAGAAGGGCCATGCCGTAGGGTCCGCCCTCCCCCGCCGTCTCCATGCAGGTGACGGGGGCATTGCAGGCGGCGGCCATATAGCTCTGGCCCACCACCGGGGTCTTGAACAGCCCGCCGTGGCCCGTCAGGGAGTCGATGGCCACGCCCTCCTCAGCCAGAATGTCCATGCCGATTTTCAGCGTGGCCATGGTGGCGTAGAGCTGGGCCCGGAAGAAGTTGGCGAGATTGAATACGCTGTCCGGCCTGCGGACCACCATGGGACGCCCCGCGTCCATATGGGTCACGCCCTCCCCGGCCAGGTAGTTGCACACCAGCACCCCGCCGCAGTCCGCGCCGCCCTCCAGGCTCTTCTCATAGAGCTTCCGGTAGAGCTCGCTGGTGGAGGGGTTGGCCCCGAACAGCCGGGCGGCCTCCCCCAGGACGCTCACCCAGGCGTTGGTGTCGTTGGTGCAGTTGTTGCAGTGGACCATGGCCACCGGCGCGCCGGCGGGGGTGGTCACCAGGTCGATCTCCTCGTAGACCTTCTCCAGGGGTTTCTCCAGCACCACCATGGAGAAGATGGAGGTCCCGGCGGAGACGTTACCCGTCCGGGGGGCCACGGCGTTGGTGGCGGTCATGCCGGTGCCCGCGTCCCCCTCCGCCGGGGCGAAGGGGATGCCGGCGGGCAGCAGGCCGTCCAGCAGAGCGGAACCCGCCTCGGTGAGCTTCCCGGCGCTCTGGCCGGCGGTGAGCACCTTCGGCAGCAGGTCCGCCAGCTTCCAGGGCAGCTCCCGGGCCGCCGTCAGCCTGTCGAACTTCTCCAGCATGGCATCGTCGTAGGTCAGGGTTTCGCTGTCAATGGGGAACATCCCCGAGGCCTCGCCCACGCCCACGGCGTTCACGCCGGTGAGCATATAGTGGACGTACCCCGCCAGAGTGGTGATATGGGCCAGGCGGGAGACGTGCTCCTCGCCGTTGAGGATTGCCTGATACAGGTGGGCGATGGACCACCGCTGGGGGATGTTGAAGCCGAAGAGGCTGGTGAGCTCCGCCGCCGCCTGGCCGGTGATGGTGTTCTGCCAGGTCCGGAAGGGCGCCAGCAGGTTCCAGTCCCTGTCGAAGGCCAGATAGCCGTGCATCATGGCGGAGACGCCGGCGGCGGCGATCTGCTCCCGGTTCTCAACGGCGGACAGAGCCGCCTTCAGGCCCTTCCAGACCTCCTCCAGGGAGTAGGTCCAGACGCTGTTCTCATAGCTGGAGGCCCAGGTGTAGTCCCCCGAGGACACCGGGCGGTACTTTTCGTCGATGGACACCGCCTTGATGCGGGTGGAGCCCAGCTCAATGCCCAGATAGCTTTTCATACTGTCCCACCCTTACCGCCGGATCGGATATCGGCCCGCGCGGCAGTTCTCCCGGTCAGCCGGAAAGTACGGGTATCGGGCTGTCCGGTGTGGGCGTACAGCGTCCAGCTGCCGCTGCCGGGTATGCGCTGTCCCTCTATATTGACTACTGTAAAGGCTCTGCCATCGATCGTGATATCAACTGTTTTCTTCTCGCCAGGACGCAGCGATACCCGCTGAAAGCCGCACAGAACGGGGTTTGGAGGGGCATCAGCGGAGCCCTCGTCCTTGATATAGAGTTGAACGATATCCTCCGTCGCCTGCGCCCCGCGATTTTCTACGGTAACGGAGGCAGTGCTCTGGTCTGCGGTGACTCCGGTGACAACGACATCCCCGTATGTCAGCCCGTAGCCGAAGGGATACAGCGGCTCGCCAGTATAATACCGGTAGGTCCGGTTCCTCATGGAATAATCTGTGAAATCCGGCATCTCATCCAGCGCCTCATTGCGGTAAAAGGTTACAGGGAGCTTGCCTGAGGGGGACGCCTTGCCAAAGAGCAGGTCAGCCACAGCCTTTCCACCGCCTGCACCGGGATACCAGCTCAGCAGGATTGCCCCGGCCTTCTCCTCCGCTTCGCTCAGGTCAATGGCGCTGCCGGCCATGAGTACGACAATCGTTGGCGTACCAACCCCCAGGACCTTGTGCAGCAGCTCCTGCTGGGGCTCCGGCAGCAGAAGGTCCCGCTTGTCGCCGCAGCTCTCCGCGTTGTTGCCGGCGTCCATCTCCTCGCCCTCCAGCGTCTCGTCCAGCCCCAGCACCAGGACTGCCACATCGCTGTGCTTCGCTACGGTGACGGCTTCCGCCAGGCGGTCGCCGGGCTGGCCCAAGCCCTCCACCCGGTCCTTGAACAGCCCGCAGCCCTCGGAATAGAGCACCCGGCCGTGACCTGCCATAGCATCCTGTATCCCTTCCAGTACGGTGATATAGCGGGAGGCGGTACCGTGATAATTGCCGATGAGGGAAATGCGGCTGTTGGCGTTGGGGCCGATGACGCCTACGGTCCCCACTGTCTCGGGGGCCAGCGGCAGCAGCCCGCTGTTTTTCAGCAGAACGCACGACTTCCGGGCCGCCTCCTGAGCCAAGGCCAGATATTCCTCACATTCTACTGTTTCATATGGAATTTCATCAAATTCGCTGCCGTCTCCCAGAATCCCTAACAAATACCGGGTCGTGAACAGCCGCTCTGCGGCTCTAGTGATTTCTTCTTCTGTAACCAGGCCTTCTCGAAGAGCACGGAGGATGCAGCGGAAGCTGTCTCCACAATTCAGATCGCATCCTGTTTTCAGTGCCAAGGCTACCGATTGCGTGGGCGTGTCCGTGACCATGTGGCCCTCGTGAAAGTCCTTAATCGCCCAGCAGTCTGACACCACATGGCCCTGGAAGCCCCATCTGCCCCGGAGGACATCCGTCAGGAGGGTTTTGCTGCCGCAGCAGGGCTCGCCATTGGTGCGGTTGTAGGCTCCCATGACCGCCTCCACGCCGGCGTCCACGACGCAGGCCTCAAAGGCGGGGAGATAGGTTTCCTCCAGGTCCTTGGGAGATGCTTCGGCGTTGAAGCGGTGGCGGAGGTTCTCCGGGCCGCTGTGAACGGCGAAGTGCTTGGCGCAGGCGGCGGCCTTCATCACATCGCCTGTCCCCTGTAGACCGCGGACATACGCCTTGCCCAGCCGGGCCGTCAGATACGGGTCCTCGCCGTAGGTTTCGTGGCCCCGCCCCCAGCGGGGGTCCCGGAAGATGTTAATATTGGGGGACCAGAAGGAGAGTCCCTTGAAGATGTCCCTGTCGCCCTCCTTGGAATAGGCATTGTATTTGGCCCGCCCCTCCGTGGCGGCCGTGTCCCCCAGCTTTTCCAGCAGCTCGTCGTCAAACATGGCCGCCAGCCCGATCGCCTGGGGAAAGCTGGTGGCAGTTCCGGCTCTGGCTACGCCGTGGAGCGCTTCGTTCCACCAGTTATAGGCAGGCACCCCCAGGCGTGGGATGGCGGGGGCGTCATAGCGCAGCTGGCCCGCCTTTTCCTCCAGCGTCATCTGCGCCACAAGCGCCTTGGCCTGCTCTACTGCTTTTGTCCGGTCCATAGGATACTCCTTTATTCAAAAATTTTTATGATTGCGGCCCTTGATAATGAAAGTCCAGGAAATCCGCCGTCCCTCCCGGCTGCAAGGTCGAATAGCAGAACAATCCGAACCGGCAACCGATAAACAGATCGACCTTATAGTGCAGGCGGTGCGAAACGCCCAGAGACTCCCATACCCCATCTGCGCCGTGATAGGAGAACCGTGCCGTGTCCGGTTCGTGGGAAAAGTCCGCGTCTGCACGCAGCGTCACCACCGGGCCGGGAGCGGGAACTGCCTCGTATTCTGTTGGCAGGCGTCCAAAGTCGCCGTCACCCTCTATTGTATCGTTATCTGCGGGGCGTCCTATCATGACCAGATAGTATCTCCCTCCGCGTTTGGTCAGGGCAATGGCCCCATAGCAGCCCTGGTAAGCGCAGATCCCGGCATGATCCCCTTCGCGCAGTCCGGTGCCATCCAACGTGACCCACGCCGCGCATACGGGACCCACGCACCGCTGGGTCAGCGTATTGCGGGCAAGGATCAGATTGGGGCTTGTGCGCCGGGTGGTCAGGCGGAGGGCGCCGGGGCGGGCGGTGACGGACCAGCCCGCCGGGTCCGGGTTGTGGCTGAACTGCCAGAAAGGGGCCAGCTCCACCCTGCCGCCCGCATCCGGGGTATAGCGGAAATCATCGCTTCCGTTCAGTGGCGCGCAGGTATCATCTACGACTGTCCGGGTGGGAAATATGAGCTGTGGAACCTGTCCGTTGTCCCCCAGAACCGGAAAGCCCTCCGCATCAAAGGACATGGGCATTATGACCGGCGCCCGCCCCAGGGGCCCGCGGTCCTGGAACATAAAAGCATACCAGTCGCCCTCCGGGGTATCCACCATACCGCCCTGGGCGACGCCGTAATTGCGATAGCCCATATTGTCATCGAGAATATTCTTTCCCCGGAAGGGACCCGTCAGGGAATCTGCCAGGAAGCAGTCCTCCGTCTTCAGATATTTGCTGCCGGCCGGCATATGGCAGGTAAACAGATAGTATTTTCCATTGCGCTTATACAGGTGGGACCCCTCATATCCCAGCCGCTGGCCCGGCTTATCCTCAACAATGACACGGTCCAGCCCGCCGGGCCTTGCCCCCCAGGTTTCCGTTTCCAGCTCCGTGATACGCAGTGTGGTATTCCCATGGACGATATAGACCCGGCCATCGTCATCAAAAAACAGGGAGGAATCATAGAAAAATCCGTCCATTTCCACCCGCCGCCACGGCCCCGCCGGGTCCTGGGCCAGGAACAGCAGGGATTTGTGGGTATCGTTGCAGGCAAACGTCAGATAGAATGTCCCCTTGTGGAAGCGCAGTGATGGGGCCCACATACCCAGCCCGTAGATCTGCTGCCCGTCCTCCAGGCAGTGGGCGGGATTGTCCTCTAATTGGGAAAAAACATGGCATAGGAATTTCCAGTGTACCAGGTCGCGGGAGCGGAGGATGTCTCCGCCCGGCATGAGGTACATAGTGGTGCTGGCCATATAGTAGGCGTCTCCCACCCGGATAATATCCGGGTCGGGAAAATCAGAATTGATTACAGGATTTTGATACTGCTCCATAGCGGCCTCCCTCATTCGGTTTCCAGCGAGAACGACGCCAGACTGGAGATGCCTTGCCCGCAGTAGGTAAAATAGAGGGCCTGCACGCCGTCCGGAACAGCGATTTCCGCCTGGAAGGTTTTCCACTCGTTGGCGTGCTCCACGGGGATCTCCCCGATGGCCTCGCCATCCCACTGGGTCCGGAGCTGGTATGCCCCGGCGTTCCCACGCACCTTTACGCAGACGCGGCGGACGCCCCGGCAGTCAAAATATTTGAAGCCTGCCACCGCGCCGTCCCGCAGGTTGGCGATGTGAGCGAAGCCCTCCTGGCCGTCCGGCGCGTCCTGGGTAATGCGTGGGAAGCGGCAGTCCATCCAGTCGCCGGGGCTGCCGGTAGTGACCGCCGGATGACGGCAAAACAGATTGCAGGCGATATGGGCCGGGTACTCGCCGGCCCCCTTGAGGGGGCCCCCGTTGCCGCCGCATGAGGTCAGCTCCACCTGCGGGATGGCTCCATCCGGAAGGATGCGAACAGGCTCCAAGCAGCCCTGACGGCTGAAATTGGTGCCGTTGGTGTGGCGGTGATAGAAGATGTACCACTGGCCGTTGATTTTCTCGATGCTGCCGTGGTTGTTCCCGCCATAAAACATGGGTTGGTCTGCTGGTTTATAGGTATCAATATGCAGATCGCTATTGCTGATGATTACACCGGCGAAGGTGAAAGGCCCAAGGGGAGAGCTGCTGCGGGCATAGCAGAGCTCATGGTTGGAGATCGGGGAGTAGATGAAATAATAGGTGTTCCCCACCTTCCGAATGGAGGACGCCTCAAAGAAGGGAAAATCCGCAAAGCTGGTCCCCGCGGCGTACGGCGCGCTGGGAGCGACTGTCACCGGCTCAGTCCGAACCGTCAGCATATCAGGCTCCAGAACCGTTACCATGGAGCCGCGGCGGTTGGTATCTGCCGGAGGACAGAAGCCTGTATACAGGTAGACTGCATTCCCCTCAAAGAGTACGCCAGGGTCAAATTGGGGCGCGTCGCCCTCCCGTTCGCCGAGACGGCTTCCGTCCGGATGGTGGACATACCCGTAGAATTGATACCGCCCGGCAGGGGTGTCACAGACGGCCACAGAGATCACCGGCAGCTGATCGAGAACATAGTAGAGATAGTATCTTCCGTCTGCCCCACGGGTTACGTCCGGGGCAAAAAGTAGCATATCGCCATCCTTATTGGCCGGATCGTCCGTCCGGGCATAGATCACGCCTTCATACCGCCAGTCGGACAAATTATCCACCGGGGCGGACCAACAAACGTAGTCGTTCGGGCAGTAGGTGTGGCCGTCGAACCGGTCGTGGGAGCCGAAGACGTACACGCGCCCGTCAAACACATGGGGCTCTCCGTCGGGAATATACTCCCAGGAGGGTAGATAGGGATTGAATCCTTGCTTTTTCATACTTGCTTACCTCAATAAATACGATAATTTCCACCTAGGGCCAGAAACGCGAAAAAGTACAGACAGTTGTCATAATACCGCCGTTCTCCTGTGCGCAGAGGCGTTTCCCAGAACCGGCGCACACATTCCCCCGCCCAAGGGCCATCCGCAGCCAGGCTGGCAGCGGCGTTGGTGGCGGTAATGGCGACGGGATGCAGCGCGGGAAGGGGAAGGACCGTACCATCTACCTCATAGATTGCGCGGTCATTGTCCCGAACAGTTTCGCAGAAGAATTTTTGCAGCCGGTTGGCTTCTTCTCTGGCCCAGGGAGAACACCCAAACCAGACGGCATCCAGTCCAATATTGAAGATTGTGCGGTAGGCATCGCTGTAGTACCAGTCGTGACGGCCCCCGAAATGGCTTGGATCTGTTTTCTGGGGAGCCCCCTCCATGTCCGCATACTCGGCACACAGGCCCGTTACCGGGTGGCAGGCTTTGATCCAATAGGCCCTGCTGGCTTGTGCCGCCCGCTTCCAGAAGAGGCGGTCCTCCGCGTCCGCCCAGAGCGCGAACAGTTCATAAAAGTGCGGCAGATGATAGCTTGGATCAGAGAAATCCATTTCCGCGACAAAACGGATCAGATAATTGGAGCTGTCCCACATAGGGCGCCCCCCTTCCCCGTTTTCCCCTTTGTGCAGGCAGGTATGCAATAGGCGCCGGGCCTCGGCTTCGTAGTCAAAAATCCCCTCGCCGTTCCCCCACCGGTGAGCGGCGAAAAAAAGCGCCATCGCAAAGTATTCCTCGCCATCCGGCGCGGCTCCCCAAGCGTTTTTGCTCCCGTCCAGACCGCAGCTCCAGGCAAAATATCCCGCGTTGGGGCCGCTGTCCAGGAACATATAGGTCTTTGCCCATTTCCATAGCCGGTCAAATTCAATTTTCCGGTTCATCTGCACGCACATCATCATGGCATAGCTCATGCCTTCCGTGCGGACATCGTGGTTCCCCGTATCTTCAAAGCAGGCCATATCCGGTCCTACGATGTGATACAGCCGCTGATTTTCGTCGCCGTAAAACAGCGTCATAAAGATCTCTTGCGTCCGCGCCTCTATGGCGGCGGGAGAATATCCCAGACGCTCAAAAACGTTCGGGTACCTGTTGAAAGGAAAAGATTGCTTGCGCATAAAACGCTCCCATATACATGATTTATTTTTTCCCGTCTTTATCTTCCAACTTGCGAAACACTGGCATAACAGCTTTGCTGATGGTGTAGATCATCAGAATCGGAAGAAACAGAATACTGAAGGTGCGCAGAGGTGTGTTGAACTGGGTAACCAGCAAAAATTCCGCCAGCAGGATGCCGGTGAGCGCAAGACTTCGTTTCAGATGAACGATAAAAATGCCCCGCGCATTGGCCAGTCCCGCCAGCAGGCCGTTCTGGTATCGGGCCTCCAGGGGGAACACATAAATAAAATGGAGCAGCAGAAGGAGAATCAGGATGATACCTGCCGTCAGCAGGCCCATGGCATCACCTGCACGGGCCTCGATCATCCGCACATCCAATAAGATGCTGCCGCAGCCCGCCAGCAAAATCAGGGACAGTGGAATACCATGCTTCAGGTTTTTGACATATGCTTTCCAGAACTGTACCGTCATGCTGGCGCCTTCCCGATCCTCCGTCATCTTCAGCGTGACGCTGAACGCAGCAATCGTCGATGTCCCGATGGTGATGACAGGCAGACAGCCGATGATCAAATACAAGTTCAAAATCAAAAGATTGGTCAGTTTGATTCCGGCAGAAATGATGGGTGAGTCGATCCGCATATCATATCAGCCTCCTATTCAGCTTGATACGATAGAAATGGATGGAAAACCAACAGCAGTATCCCATCCATCTCTATCATATTCGGGGGTTACTCTTTGACGCTGCCCAGTGTTAAACCCTGTACAAAATATTTTTGCAGGAAGGGGTACAAGCAGACGATAGGGAGCATGGTGAGGATTGTGGCTGCGGCGCGAACGGAGGTGGGCGTAACCGCCCCGGCCGCATTTTTCATGGCTTCGGCGCTGGTACCCTGATTCGTCACGGAGGACAGCAACTTCATCAGCTCGTATTGCAGAGTTGTGTATTTTTCGCTCATGCGGTTATAGAGCATGGCGTCAAACCAGGAGTTCCACTGACCCACAGCGGAGAACAGCGCCACCGTGGCGTACACCGGCTTGCACAGGGGGGAAATAATCTTGACGAAGATCGTGGTGTATCCTGCGCCGTCAATCTGCGCGGATTCCACCAGGCTGTTGGGGATACTGTTGTTCATGTACGTCCGGATCACCAGCATATTGTAGCAGCTGATGGCGCCGGGGATCACATAGACCCAGAAGCTGTTGGTAAGACCCAGCGCTTTATAGAGCAGGAACACGGGGATCAGGCCGCCGTTGACGTACATGGTGATAACCCAGAACAGGGAGAGGGAGCGCTGGAAAACAAACTCCTTGCGGCTGATGATAAAGGCCAGCACCGCGTTGAGGAACAGGGAGAACAGTGTTCCCAGCACCGTGCGCAGCACGGAGATCTTCGCTCCCGTGAGCAGATTTTCCTTTTGGAGAACGGTGGTAAAGTTATTCATCGTCCACATACGGGGCCAGATATGGATGCCGCCCCGCAGGGCGTCCGTGCCGTCATTGAAGGCGACGGCCAGGGTATTCAGCACAGGGTACAGGGTAATCACCACAAACAGGACCATGATGATGGTATTGAACACGGTAAAAACCTTGTCGCTGGTAGTGGATTTAATTTTTCTTGCAGTTGCTGTGTTCGCCATAATCAAAGCCCCCTTTCTAAAACAGCCGCTCTTCGCCGGACCGCTTGGCGATCTGGTTGGCGGCGACGATGAGGATGATGCTGACTACGCTCTTGAAAATGCCGGCGGCAGTACCGATGGCGTAGTCACCCTGGCTGATGCCCCATTTCAAAACGTAAATGTCAATCGTCTGCGAGACGCTCTGTACCAGGCCGTTGCCCAGCAGGTACTGGACTTCAAAGCCGGCGTTGAGCACGTTGCCTACGTTCATGAGCAGCTGGATCATAATGATAGGCCGGATGCCGGGCAGCGTGACTGCCTTGATCCGGGACCAGCGCCCCGCGCCGTCGATCTGTGCCGCCTCATAGAGAGAGGGATCAATGGCTGTGATAGCCGCCAGATAAATAATTGCGTTCCAGCCGGTTTCTTTCCAGATATTCGCAAAAACCACAATGCCCCAGAACAGCTGCGGGTAGGCAAAGAAATTCAGCGGCTGGTCCAGAATATGTAATCCTACCAGAATCTCATTGACAATACCGCTGCCGGAGAGCATATCGTGGAGAATGCCCGTCACGATGATCCAGGAGAGGAAGTGGGGCAGATAGGAGATGGTCTGCACCACCTTTTTCCCGCCGTTGCTCTTTACTTCATTGAGCAGGATTGCGAAAGCAATCGCTGTGACAAAACAGAACGCCAGATTCAGCACGCCCATGCAGAGGGTGTTGCGCAGGGTACGGAGGAAGGTGACGTCGCTGAACAGCTGTATAAATTTGTCGAAACCAATGAATTGGGAGCCGAACAACCCGTTTTTGGGCTTATAATCCTGGAAACCGATGACCCAGCCCCCCAGGGGCAGGTAGTAGAATATAAAACCGAAAACAAAGAAAATCAACGCCCAGAGGACCAGAACCTTCTGTTCCTTTATCTTCTGCCAAAAGGTTTTTTCCTGCCGGGGAGCAATAACCGCCACTGCTGATGCGCTTTTTCCCACCATAATTCACATCCTTTCCGGAAAAGCGGGCAGACGCCTGCCCGCTTTTCCATGTCACTTCTTACTTATCCAGGCAAGATGCTTATTCGTATTTGGCAGCCAGAGCAAGCCGGTTGTCCAGCTCGGTCTGCATCTCGGAGAGGAAGTCTTCCGGTTTAGCGGAGGCGTAGGCCTCCAGATACTCGTTCCACGCGGACTCGAAGTCGCTGGAGAGGACCACCTTGGGCAGATACTCGTGCTTGATCTCACCTATCCGTGTCCAGGCCACGCCGCCGGGGGTGGCGGTGGTCATGTTGTTGGAGTGGGAGTACATGGGGAACCAGGGGCCGGGAATGTCGTTGACGCCCAGCATCTGGACATAGGTCTGCACACCGTAAGCGTCAAAGCACTTCTTCACATCGTCGCTGAGGGCATCATAGAACTCGCCGGGCTGGAGGTCAGGCCGGGCGGCGTTGATGCCGTCCGGGTTCATGCCGAGATAGCCGGGGAAATAAGAATAAGAACATACGTGGCTGGCCTTATAGGCGGTGTTGGCGGTATTTGCGCGCTGTTCCGGGGTCTTATAGAACAGGCCGTCCTCTCCCACCATGTAGTCCACGTCCTTCACGCCCCAGCTGCGCAGGGTGGTGACCTCCGGGGAGAGCAGATCCTCGATGAACTGAAGCGCGCCGGGAATATCCTCGCAGCTGACGGTGATACCCAAGCCGTTGGCGCCGTTCATGATGGAGCCGCCGGTGAACCAGCGGTTGTGGATGCCCTTGTCAATGGTGAGGCCGAAGGGGATGTAGTTGCAGCCCTTCTGGTCCAGGCCGGCCTGCTTGAGGGCGTCGGTGACATCGTAACCAAAGTTCCAATACTGGTCCACCATGCCCAGCACGCGCCCTGTGGACAGCTTGGCGATGTACTCGTCATAGGTCTGGGTGAAGGATTCGGGATCAATGATGCCCTTCTGGAACTCCTCGTTGAGCTTGGCGAAATACCGCTTGGCGGTGGGCGTGGTGTTGTAGTCCACGATCTTCATGGTATCGGTGTCCACGATGACGGAGCCGTCGTTGGGATAGCCATCCAGGAACTCCGGGGGATTCTCCAGGCAGAAGTACCGCCAGTCGTCGCACAGGATGGTGTAGGGGATATTGGGGGTGCCGTCGTCCATGGTGGGGTTGGCCGCCTGGTAGCGCTCGATGAGATCAAAGTACTCGTCCAGCGTCTCAAGCTTCGGATACCCGGCCCACTCCAGGACCCGGACCTGGATCCAGAACGCCTCATCGGGGGTGGTTGTTGTGGCCACCTCGTTGATCCGTCCGAACTGGGGGATCCAGTAGATGTGGCCGTCGTCCCGGCGGATCTGATCCCACTGCTGCTCGCTCCAGAATTCCTTAATTCTGGGATAGTCGTCCCAGTACTCGTCGATGGGGATGAGCGCTCCCGCCTCATAGAGCTGCTGGGTGGCGTCGGAGCCGTCGATGAAGTCGGGGTACTCGCCTCCGGCGATCAAGGTTCCTACCGCCTCGGCGGCGGTTTGACCGGTCAGCCAGGTCTCCTTGCACTTCGCGCCGGTGATCTCGGCGATCATGGCCTGAATCTCGTTGTCGCTGTTGATCTCAGAACCGGGGACTGCGAAAAACGCGGTGAATTCCTTGACCCCGCTGTCGCTTTCGCCGCCTCCGCCGCAGGCCGCAAGAGACAAAACCATGAGTACGGCCAGGAAATCTGCCATTGCTTTTCTCATTTTCAAAATCCTCCTATTTCTGTTTTGACGGGGCCGCGCCCGTCGCTGATATTGAAATTATGAAGGAATTTTGAACATTTTTCAATCCGGGAAACTTTATGAAGACCCGGGGTAAATTATAGCTGGCCGCGGTTTGCGGCCAGCTGTTTTGTGAATTATGACGAAAAGGAACCGATCTCTAAACCCCATTCGTTTTTCGATAATTTGACGGCGTACACCCTTTGGCGGCAATAAAACGTTCAATAAAGTAGTCCATATCCTGATAGCCGACTGCCTTGGCAATGTTGTAGACCTTGTCACGGGTTGACAGCAGCAGCTTGGCGGACTGTTCGATCCGGCAGTTGTTCAGGTATTCCCGGAATGTGATCCCGTACTTTTTCTTGAAGAGCTGACCCAGATACGCGCTGTTCACATAGTATTTTCGGCTTAGCTCCTTCAACGTCAGATTCTCTTTGTAATGCAGGCGGATGTCCTGCTCCACCCGCAGCAGGATGCTGTCATTTCCATCCCTCTGAAGAGAACTCAGATAGTCCGCATATTCCTGAACAAATTGCGTCAGCCGCTCAAATTTGCCCGGAATGATCCCGCCGTGGTGCAGTAAATTCTTTTGCAGGTGCTGGAGCAGCTCCGTTTGATTGACCGCGCGGTCCCGCTCACAGGCCAGCCGGACCAGCTTATACAGCAGGTAGTCCATGTTGATCCGCAGCAGTTCAAAATTCGCGTCTGCTCCAATCGCTCCGAACACCGCAGGGACTGCGTCCCGGATTCCCTGCTTGTCGCTCTTTTCAACAGCCGCGATCAAAGAGTCCAGCGCCATGGCGCTGATGCCGGCTTCGCCGGCATCCATATCAGCCTGATAGATTTGAACTGGAATAGGTTTTGCCAGATATTTCTGAACAGCGCGCAGCCGTGTCGAAGACTGATATGATCTGGCCAATCCAGTTACATGGGAGGTCTGCTCTCCAGCGAATAGTGCAACAGGCAGCTGAACCGACGATTGAACCCGGCTTTGAAGTGTGCGCAGAAAATCCTCTTCGCTCTGCCCGGTTTCATAGGCCATACCGTGGCAGAAAATCAGACCAACCCCGCATCCGCCCTGTTCCGGAGGCGCATCCAGCAGATGCTTTTCCCAGCCGGCCAGGACTTCCCGGCATTTTGCGGCCAGATTCTGGCGGAGGGCCTTGATCTGCTTGGCGGAGACCCATTCTGACGGATCTGTCTGTGCCTCAATATAAACATATCGGA
>VSNB01000269.1 GCA_009774055.1 Clostridiales bacterium | reverse complement strand
CGCGCTTGAACCTACGGTTCAAGACTCCCTAGACGGGCAGGCGCGTGCGCGCCTTTGCCCTATACGGGGGTTAAAGGGCTGTGCGGCGGGTTTGGTTGATAAGCGAAGCCACCAAATTTCCGATCCTACGGGTATCTAATCTAGTGGCTTGGTAATTGACCGACTCCGCCTGCCGGCCTGTTAAAGGGGCAGAGTCTGCTAGGGGGGCGTTCTAACGGGACTGCCCCGGGAGATTCAGCGTGTAAGACGGTAGGGTCTGCGTTTACATCCTCAAATAGACGCTTCGCCTAATACATGGGAGCCGCCTGCATCAGACCGGACAGACTGCAGTGGAAGCGAAAAAAACAATAATCCCCGTAATGCAGGAGGATTCTTAAGGAACGTAGTTCCTTAAGCGACCTTTTGCTTCTTTTCGCTCGCGCGAAAAGAAGGTCCCGCCGCCGGCGAGGCGGCAAAGGTAAAAGTAAGAAAAGAGCCACCGCCGCCCCGCAGGGGCCGCAGTTTCACTGCTTCCCCTTGGGCGCAACTTCAAATTTATACCCTACCCCCCAGACGGTTTTCAGCGCCCACTGGTCGGAAATATTCTCCACCTTTTCCCGAAGGCGCTTGATATGAACATCCACCGTCCGGCTGTCGCCGAAGTAATCAAACCCCCACACCTCGTCCAGCAGTTGATTGCGGGTATACACCCGGTTGGGCGTGGAGGCCAGGTGGTAGAGAAGCTCCAGCTCCTTGGGAGGGGTATCCACCTTCTTGCCATCTACCGTCAGCTCGTAGGAGTCCAGATTGATCTCCAGCTTGTCGAAGACCAGCCGCTTCCGGGTGTCCTCCGGAATCTCCGTGCGGCGGAGCACTGCGTTGATCCGGGCAATCAGCTCCTTCATCTCGAAGGGCTTTACGATGTAGTCATCAGCCCCCATCTCCAGGCCCTGGATGCGGTCGAACACCTCGCTCTTGGCGGTAATCATGATAATGGGCGCGCGGCTGGTTTCCCGGATCTTGCCGCACACCGCCCAGCCGTCCATCACCGGCAGCATCAGATCCAGCAGCACCATGTCCGGCTGCCAGCTGCGAAACGCCTCCACCGCGCTGCCGCCGTCAAAAACCGCCTGGACCTCGAAGCCCTCCTTGTCCAGATACATCCGGATCAGATCGGAAATGTTGTGGTCGTCCTCAACCACCAGAATCTTTCGCGCCATAGATGCCTCCCGCCCCCGGCCCAAAGGCATGGGGGACTTTCTCCATTGTATTGATTCCCATTATACCCGCAAAAGGGTTTTTTTCTTGAACTTTCTGTAAATTGCGCCAGACTACGCCGTCAGACGCCAGGCGCTGATGCGGTAGCGGCCCTCTTCCAGGCCCCGGAGCAGGTCCGGCAGGAGCTCCAGGCTTCCGCTTCCCCCCAGATAGACCGCCACGTCCTCCCGGTGGCGGCCGATGGCCCGGAGGGTTCCTGCGGCCCCGCCGGACTGTTCCAGGTCCGCCCGGACCCGGACGCACCCCGCGTCCGCAAAAAGCGTTTCCAGCGCCTCCCCGCCGTCGTACCAGACCAGCTCAAGAGGCAGGCAGGCCGCCTGCCACAGGGCCTCCCGGCCCCGGCGGAGCGCCGCTGCCGCAGCCTCCTCCGTATCGCCGGCAAGGCGCAGGACCGGGGCGTGGCCCCCCGCCGCCAGGGCGCGGAGCAGGTCCCCGTCGGACAGGTCCTCCTCCGTCAGCAAAAAGGTGGCCTGCACGCCGTCGAGGGCGGGGAGCAGGTCCCGGGCAGCCCCGCCGTCAAAGAGGAGGTAGACCTTCTGCCCCTCCGCCGCCTGGATGGGGGGATCGGTGACGGCGGGGTCGTTGGGGCCGGGCTGGGTGACGGGCCGGCCCCCCTGGGCCCGCTCGTAGTCGCTGTACCGGGCGCTCATCAGGCGGGTGGCGGCGTAGATGAAGTCGGCGTCGCTGAGGACCACGCTGCCGCTCTTGACCCGGATCAGGGGGGCGGTATCCGTGGCGGTCTGGGTCCAGGTCAGGCCGAAATAGCGGCAGACCATGTTCAGCGGGAAAAAGACCACGCCGCCCCGCTCGATGGCGTAGCCGGGATAGAGGTTGTTCTGCTTGTCGTAGGCCACCTGGCCCGCCAGGTCGAAGCGGAGGTCCAGGGAGCTGCTGTAGAGGGTGGCCAGGCCCAGGCTGGTGTGGCGGGCGTAGGAGACGCCCAGCTCGCCGCCCTCGAAGAGGCGGCTGGAGACGTAGAGGACGTCGTTGGAGTAAAAGGGCATGGTGTCGGCGGTGAGCTCCATCAGCTGGTCGTTGGCGGCGGTGAAGTAGACGCCGTCGGCAGAGGCCCGGACGGGAACGCCGGTCAGGCAGGCCAGCAGCAGAAGGGTCAGGGCAAGCGCGGCGAAGCGGCGCAGACGGTTTTTCATGGAGGGGCCTCCTTTCAAGAGATTTTTCCTTATGGCATAGTGTAGCACAAAACGGCGGCGGTGACAATCGGAAATTGCGGGGATGGCGGAAAGGGCAAAAAAGCCCCCGGAAGCGTATGCCTCCGGGGATGCAGACTGTCAAAAAAGCCCTCCGCAGGAGTTTTCGCCGAAGGCGAAAATAAATTTGAATCACTTTTTCGGCGGCATGTACGTCGAAAAAGTACTTTGCGGGCCGAACTCGGCCCGGACCTCTTTCTCAAAAAAGATGCGAAGCATCTTTTTTGAGACGCAGAGCCCCCGGAAGCGTATGCCTCCGGGGACGGAATGGATTTTCACTATGACTGCAGGACGTGGGCCTTCCGCAGGGGCTGCTTGAGGATGAGGTAGAGCAGTCCGGCACAGATGACGGCGATCACGCCGTTGGCCAGGGATACCGGCAGCTTGAGGGTCAGCGTTTCCACGATGGCGACCTCCCAGGTAAAGCCTTGCTTGACCACGCCCAGAACGATGTTCTTCGCAACATACAGCAGGCTGTAGGTCAGCGCGCCCAGAAGGCCGGCAAACCAGATGCGGATATTCTCCCTGCCCAGCTTGACCTTATGCATGACCAGGCCCGCCACGAACGTCATGAGGAACTTATTAATGAAGGTGATCCAGAACTCCGGCGCCCAGGCGGGGTCCGAGAGGTCCACCAGGGCGTTGCCCACGCCGGCGGCCAGGCCGCCGGTGACGGGGCCGAACAGGAGGGCCGACAGAATGCACATGGCGTTGCCTACGGACAGGGCCGTTTTCCCCAGCGGGCTGGGGATGGGGATGCTGACGAACTTGGTCAGAACGAAGATGGCGGCCGCCAGAATGCCGATCAGCGCGATCTTGTGAACCGAAAAGTATTTGTTTTCTTTCATGGCAGTTTCCTCCTTGCATGCCCCTCCTTGACGGAGCGCTGTGTTGATGCTATTATACATCTGTCTGGCTCTATTGAAACTGTCAGAATAGAAATTTTTTATAGGATCAGTTGGGAGGGCGCGTATGCTGGAATGGACCATTTGCCTGGACGCGGCGGGGGAGAAGCCGCTGTATGAACAGCTCTATGACAGCCTCTCGGCGCAGATCAGGAGCGGGACGTTGCAGGCGGGAGACCGGCTGCCGGGGAAGCGGAGCCTGGCCTCCCAGCTGGCGGTGGCGGTGAACACCGTGGACACCGCTTACCAGATGCTGGTTGCCGAGGGATACCTGGAGGCCCGGGAGCGGAGCGGGTTTTTCGTGCTGGAGTGCGCCGGGGCCCCGCCCCAGGCGGCGGAGCCGGCGGAGGCCGGCGGGGAGGAGGCCCCGCCGGAGCCGGAGGTCCGGTTCGACCTGTCCACGGGGTCGGTGGATACGGCGCTGTTCCCCTTCCGGACCTGGGGCAGAATCCAGAAGGAGCTCCTCTACCACGGGGAGGGCCTGCTGCGCCACGGCCACCGGCAGGGGGACGGGGAGCTGCGGCGGGAGCTGGCGGCCTACCTGCGGGCCTACCGGGGGGTGGTGTGCGCGCCGGAGCAGATCGTGGTGGGTGCGGGTGTGGAGTACCTGCTGGGGCTGCTGGCCCAGCTGCTGCGGGGCCGGACGGCGGCGGTGGAGAACCCTGGGTACGACCGGCCCAGGATCATCCTGGAGAATAACGGGATTCCCTGCCGGTGCGTGGACATCGACGGCGGGGGGCTGGACCCGGCGGGGCTGGAGGAGAGCGG
>VSNB01000268.1 GCA_009774055.1 Clostridiales bacterium | reverse complement strand
CTCTTTATTTCTGCCCAGATGCTTACTTTTGCTCTCATCGCCATCCTCATTAGAAGATTTTAAACAGGCTCTAAGAAGGCGTTGTTCGGAACGGCGGGAGGCCGGTGATGGAACAGATTGTTGAAAAAGGAGAGCAAAATGAAAATAATTGAGTTAGAAAAATGGAATCCCTCCGCAGACGACTCCCGCAAGCGGGAGTACGCCGGTCAGCGGACAGCCCAGGAGGTATTCGAGGAGCTGAAGCACCGGCTGGAGATTCAGGGTTACCTCCCGGACGAATATTTCCTCTTGGACTCCCTCTGGGAGAATGGACGGGAGATCCCGAAAGATGCGAATATTTACTGCACTGCCGACTACGGCGGCAGCGAGGGCGTGTATCTGGACGCATACATCCGGTGGCCCGAACACAACCAGCTTATTACCCGAAAATTTTTCACTGGAAAAACCCTGGGTGAGAACGGGAACGACCTGGACCGGATGTTCCTGATCTCCTCCGCCATTACCAAAGCCTTCTATGGCGACCATGCCACCCATACCCGCTATATGAAGATTGGCGGCGTAGAGGACGATACCGGCGGCGCGGTGGTGCATCTCAGCCAGCAGGAACAGCGCACCATCATCAACGCGCTGGTGGAGCAGCGGGAGCGGCAGGAGAACACCCTGACACAGACGGAACAGCTCCTGCGGCGTATGACCGGCAGCATCACCGGGTACATCAATGAGGTGGGGATGCGGCCCCTGCATATGAGCGACTACGACAAGGCGGTGCTGGCGATCCGGGACGGCGAGATGGCGGCGTTCACAGAATACTCCGCCAAGGTCCCTGACCAGGCGGACGCTCTGCTGGTGGAGGCGGCTGGCCGGCCCGGCCTCGTGGGCAGGAATATGACCGCCATGCTGCTCAACGGCAGAACGGATGTGGACTACTCCAGCTACTGCGATGCCTGTAAAAAAGCCATCGACATCAACGACCCGGAGAAGGCGCTGTTCCTGCTGCACTGGGCGGAGCACTGCGTACCGGAGGTGGAACCGTCCTTCTACGGCGAGATGGCCAGCTATGCCTATCTGGACCACCGTTTCATCGCCACGCAGATTATCCACCAGTGCAGCAGCGAGCGGATCTCCGCCGCACCGTCCCGGCTGCTGGAGCAGTTCGCCGGAGATCATGATTTCCGCACCATGTCACAGCTGGTGGAGAAGGGTATATCCGGAGGCTCCAGCTCGATGAGGACGCTGCATATGCTGACCTATGAAGGCCGCGACAGCTGGATGGCGGAAAGTCTGCTGGAAAAGCGGATGTGGGTCGATCTCAACGACTACAACGCATTTCACGCCTGCGTCAAAAACAATGCTGTGGAGGTGTGCAAGCTGCTGCTGGACCACGGCATGGACTTCGACGCCTATCAGCAGTGGGCAAAGAACTGCCAGTGCGGTGGACATGAGGAAACCGTCCAGGCTCTGGCAGACTACTGGCAGGAGATAAAAGCGGAAATGGAACAGGCGATCACGCAGGAGATGAGAGGGCAGAGCTTTGGCTAACCCTGCGGTCATCAAGGCGGCGGTGGCGCTCCTCTCAGATGAGCGGACGAGGAAAGGGATTGGCTGGATTATCGCCGCTATCCTCTCCCCGGTAATCGTGCTGCTGGCGCTCCTCTGCTCCCTGGCCTCCGGCTCGTCCGGTCACAATGCCGCAGTGGTGGAGCTGTGCTTCAATGGCGGTGTACCGCCGTCAAATATGCCGGCGGAGTATGCCGCCTGCATCAAGGATATGCAGGACAGCTTCTCCCTGCTGGACGGGCTCATAGAGGATATCAACGAAATGACAGAAGAAGGAAACAGTCTTGACGGCATCCGGGTCAAGGCGGTTTTTTTCGCTCTGTACTTCGGCGCGGACAGCTCTGTACCAAAGGATCACCAGACTTTCACGGACTGCTTCGTCACCTACGAGGAGCGGACGCGCACCGTCAAGGTGAAGGACGGGGCCGGTGCGGAGGCGGAAAAAGAGGAACCGTACACTGTGGCCGTTCCCATCACCGTTCTGAACACAATCTATCAAAATATCAGCTCCGCAATGGCTGTCACGATCTCAGATGAGCAGAAGGCCAACGCGGACAGCGTCTACAATCTGGTCCGTTACGGCGCTTCCACCGGCGCGGGGCTCGGCAGTACGGATGCGCCGTTCATCGGCGCGGACGGCTTCTGTTCCCCGGTGGGCTCCAACTGGAGGAACATCGTGACCTCGGAGTTTGGCTACCGGAAAGATCCCTTCACCGGTAAGGGCAAGGGCCATGGCGGCATCGATCTGGGCATACCCACTGGAACCTCCATCCGCGCCGCTCTGCCGGGGACGGTGACAGTCTCCCAGTACAGCTCCAGCTACGGCTACTACGTGATGATCGACCACGGCGGCGGGCTGTCCACGCTATATGCCCACAACTCCAAACTGCTGGTGAAGGTGGGCCAGACTGTGAGCGCCGGAGACATTGTCTCCCTGTCCGGCTCCACCGGGCGGTCTACCGGACCGCACCTGCATTTCGAAGTCAGGATCAACGGGGAGCGGACGAATCCAAGAAGTTATCTGCCATAGAAAGGTGTGAGTCAAAATGAGAATAGAAGCAGACCTGCAGTATCATCCAGCAAGTTTCCAACCATATCTCACAACCTGTCAGATCGCGAAAGTTGTGGAGTTGCCTGACGAGGAATTTTCCGCACTGCTGCAGTACCCAATGAAGGAGCATCGCTTTATAGCGGAAAATCTAAGTTATATTATCGACAGGGGACGTGTGATACACAGCCTGATGGCGCTGGGTCAAGGACGCAATGACGGTGTGATCATCGCCGCCGAAGGCCGTGTCCGCGCGGAATACGCGGCGTATCTGCCGGAGGCGAGAAGTACCATTAACAAGGAACTGGATCGTGCGGCAGATTTCATTATCCAACATGGAACCGAGCGCACCGGGACTGAAAGCTGGTGCGTCTGCTTCGAAGAACTGCAGGAGCATTTGGGGCTGAACATCCAGGAGGGAAATGGGCTGGATGCCATGCTCAAGTCAGTGCTGGAGCGCCGGCCTGAGATCGCATCGGTCGATATGCACAGCGGCTGTATTACAACAGTGTACCGTCCCGGATTTTGCAGGCAGATCCAGAATCATTCCGAAGCAACTGCTTCGGATATACGGCTCAAGGACATTCTCCCCCTTCTGAAAGGCGGTGGTGCGGCTTTCCTGTGCCATGAGACGGCTGAATGCTCTGTGCTGGCGGAAAATCTGCGGCTGCTGACCGAGGCCGGCCAACAGGATCATGAGACTCTGCTCAACGCCCGTATATCGGAGATATGTCCATCTTCGGACGGCGTGGAAATCTTGCTCACCGGTGTGGAGCAGGAGGAACTGGTGCGGTTCAACGAAGCCTATGACAACTTCGTGAAAGCGGAGCAGTCCATGGGACCGGTAATGTAGAGGGGGACCAGAAAAGTGAACATTAAGGTTTTGAAAGTTGCTCCCGGTCAGGCGCCGGAGCGAATTACCATGCCCAACACGCTGGAAGCGTTTCAGGAGACGGTGGGTGGATATATCGAAACCGTGGGGCTGGACGCCAATGCAGTCCTCGTTTGCAATGAGGAGGGAAAACTGAGCGGCCTGCCTGCTAACCGCCAGGTGGGCGGCGACACCATTGCCGGGACGTTCCTCATCGTGGATGCGGAGGATGGGGACTTCTGCTCCCTTTCCGATGGGGACGCAGAGCACTACGCAAGCCGGTTTGCGGAACCCATGCCTGTCCGGGAAGGCCCCACAACCTGGGAATTTCACGTGTTCTAAAGGAGGAAATCATGCGAAAGGTAACAGTCAGCGTCCAGGTGGACGCTGAGAAGCTGCGGGCCATCCAGTTTTACGCCGGGAGGAAGGACTCCACGGTGGAATCGGAGCTGGAGAGCTGCGTTGAAAAGCTCTACGAGAAATACGTCCCCGGACCGACGCGGGAGTACATCGAGAGCATTGCCGCGCCGGCGCGGCCTCCCAGATCCGGCCGGCCCGTACCCAGGCCGGCGGAGGCGCAGCATGAGCAGTAGAGAAATCGCTCTCTGGGTAGATGAACGGTGGTATCAGTGAGTTATAAACAAATGAAGCAGGCGCCGAATAGAGATGTGGTTAA
>VSNB01000267.1 GCA_009774055.1 Clostridiales bacterium | reverse complement strand
TTATTTTTTCTTGTCGGTTGTTTGGGTTATTTATTTTTGGTTGCCGGGTGGCAATTGTTGGCGGGGGTCGGGTCGCGGGAGCCCGGAAACCAATTTGAGAAGAATTTACCGTTCGCGCCCGAAGGGCGCGAAGAGAAGGAGACTTCTATATGAAACAGGAAAAAATAAGGAATTTTTCGATTATTGCCCACATTGACCACGGAAAATCCACCCTCGCCGACAGACTGCTGGAAGCCTGCGGCGCCGTTTCCGAGCGGGAGATGGAAAGCCAGCTCCTGGACAACATGGACCTGGAGCGGGAACGGGGCATCACCATCAAGGCCCGGGCTGTCACACTCAGCTACGAGGCCCAGGACGGGGAAACTTACACCCTGAACCTCATTGACACCCCCGGCCACGTAGACTTTAACTACGAGGTCAGCCGGTCCCTTGCGGCCTGCGAGGGCGCGGTGCTGGTGGTGGACGCCAGCCAGGGCATCGAGGCCCAGACCCTGGCGAACACCTACCTGGCCCTGGACAACGACCTGGAGATCCGCCCGGTGATCAACAAGATCGACCTTCCAGCCGCAGACCCAGAACGGGTTAAGCACGAGATCGAGGACATTATTGGCATCCCCGCCCTGGATGCGCCGGAGATTTCCGCCAAAGTGGGGCTCAATATCCCCGCCGTGCTGGAGGACGTGGTCCAGAACATCCCCGCCCCCGCCGGGGACCCGGACGCTCCCCTGCGGGCGCTGATCTTCGACAGCTACTACGACGCCTACAAGGGCGTGATCGTCTACTTCCGGATTATGGACGGAACGCTGAAAAAGGGTATGTCCATCCGGATGATGGCCTCCGGGGCCCAGTACCAGGTGCTGGAGTGCGGACTGCTGCGGCCTCTGGGATATGAGAGCTGCGGCCAGCTTCAGGCGGGGCAGGTGGGGTATCTCACCGCCTCCATCAAGAACGTCCGGGACACGGAGGTGGGCGACACCATTACCGGACAGGAGAATCCCGCGGCGGAGCCCCTGCCGGGATACCGGAAGGCCCAGTCCATGGTCTATTGCGGCGTATACACCGAGGACGGCAGCAAGTATCCCGACCTGCGGGACGCCCTGGAAAAATTGCAGCTCAACGACGCCTCTTTGACCTTCGAACCGGAGAGTTCCGTGGCCCTGGGCTTTGGATTCCGGTGCGGCTTCCTGGGGATGCTTCACATGGAGGTCATCCAGGAGCGGCTGGAGCGGGAGTTCGACCTGGACCTGATTACGACGCTGCCTTCCGTTATTTACAGGGTTACCAAAACCGACGGCACGGTGGTGAACGTGGACAACCCGCACAACTATCCGGACCCCGGCGTCATCGCCACGGCGGAGGAGCCCTATGTGAAGGTGTCCATCATCGCCCCCAATGAGTACGTGGGGAACATCATGCCCCTGTGCCAGGACCGGCGGGGCGAGTTCAAGGACATGCAGTATCTGGACACCCATCTGGTGGAGCTGCACTATCAGATGCCGCTGAACGAGATCATTTACGATTTCTTTGATACCTTGAAGGCCCACACCAAGGGATACGCTTCCCTGGACTACGAGCTGTCAGATTATCGGGAGAGCGATCTGGTGAAGGTGGACCTGCTGCTTAACGGGGACCAGGTGGACGCCCTGAGCTTCATCGCCCACCGGGACAAGGCGTATCCCCGGGCCCGGCGGCTGTGCGAGAAGCTGAAGGAGAATATCCCCCGCCAGCTCTTCGAGGTGCCTATCCAGGCCGCCATCGGCGGACGGATTATTGCCCGGGAAACGGTGAAGGCCATGCGCAAGGACGTCCTTGCCAAGTGCTACGGCGGCGACATCACCCGGAAGAAGAAGCTGCTGGAGAAGCAGAAGGAGGGCAAGAAGAAGATGCGGAACCTGGGGACGGTCCAGCTGCCGACAGAGGCGTTTATGGCAGTATTGAAGCTGGACGAGTAGCATGAAGGGCTTTTTACGGGAGAATCTGCTGCTGTCTTTGTGCGGATTGAACTGCGGGCTTTGTACCATGCGTCTGGGCGGGCACTGCCCCGGCTGCGGCGGCGGGGAGGGAAACCAGTCCTGCAAGCTCGCGCGGTGCAGTCTGACGCAGGGCGCACCGGCGTACTGCATCGAATGCAGCCGCTATCCCTGTGAGAAATACCAGGGCTTCGATGAATTTGATTCCTTCATCAGCCACCGGCGGCGGGACGCGGATCTGAAGCGTCTGGAGCAGGCGGGGGAAGCAGCGTACAGCGCCGGACAGCGGGAAAAAATAGAAATTCTCCAGTTCCTGCTGGACGGATTCAATGACGGGCGAAAAAAGACGCTTTTCTGCACGGCGGTAAACCTGCTGGAGTTGCCGGAGCTGCGTGAAATCGTTCGAAAACTGTCAGACAGCCCCGCATTGGAAGAAACTCCGCTGAAGGAGAAGGCCATCCGCGCAGCTCGGCTGCTTCAGCAGGCGGCGGAACAGCGGGGCATTGATTTGAAGCTCCGCAGGAAGAAATAAGGAACTCCCGCACCGGCTTACACCGGTGCGGGAGCTCTTTATCAGGACGCGGCGTTTTTCAGTTTTTCCGCGAAATCCTTCATCGCTTCGGAAATCCGGATCTGCTGGGGACACACGGCCTCGCAGCTGCGGCAGCCCACGCAGGCGGAGGGCTTCTTCTCCTCCGGATAGGCCATCAGCGCCATGGGAGCGATGAAGCCGCCCTCGGTGAAGTTGTGCTCATTATACAGCTTGATCAGCTCCGGGATGTCCAGGCCCTGGGGGCAGTGGTCGGTGCAGTAATGGCAGGCCGTGCAGGGCAGGGTCCGGCGGCCCAGCATTTCGTCGGCAATCTTCATGAGCTCCGCCGTCTCCTGCTCTGTCAGGGGCTTTTCGTCCTCAAAGGTGCGGAGGTTGTCGCGGAGCTGGTCCATATTGGACATGCCGGAGAGGATCATGGTCACGCCGGGAACGCCCTGGAGGAACCGGAAGGCCCAGGCGGGAATCGTCTCATCAGGCCGCAGGGCGGTGAGGCGGGCGGTGTGGCTCTCTCCCAGCTTGGCCAGGCGGCCGCCCCGGACGGGCTCCATGACCCAGACAGGAATGTTGTACTCCCTGAGCAGCCCCACCTTGGCCTTGGCATCCTGGAAGGTCCAGTCCAGGTAGTTGAGCTGGATCTGGCAGAACTCCATGTGGTCCCCGTAAGCTTCCAGGAAGCGGCGCATCACCGGCACGCTGGCGTGGGCGGAGAAGCCCAGGCGCTTGATCCGGCCCGCGGCCTTCTGCTTCTGGAGGTAGGCATCGATGCCGTACTGGGGGTCCAGATAGGCGTCGATGTTCATTTCGCAGACGTTGTGAAAGAGGTAGAAATCGAAATAGTCCACCTGGCACTTTTCCAGCTGCTTCTCGAAAATCTCTTCCACCTTGCCCATGTTGTCCAGGCTGTAGCCGGGGAACTTGGTGGCTAAGTAGAACTTTTCCCGGGGATACTTGCTGAGAATGCGTCCCATCGCCAGCTCGGAATTGCCGCTGTGATAGCCCCAGGCGGTGTCGTAGTAGTTGACGCCATTGGCCATGGCGCAGGCCACCAGCTCGGCGGCGGCGGCCTCGTCGACCTTCGCGTCATCGCCGTCAACCACCGGCAGGCGCATGCACCCCAGACCCAGCGCGGAGAGCTTAATGTCTTGAAAATCCTTATAAATCATGTCGTTTCCTCCTGGTTATTTAACCTTCAAATCCATTATACGGAATCCTGCCGGGAATTGCAAATGCTTTTCTCTTATCGCTGCCCATGCCCGGCGGACATGGCGGATGCCGTTTGCTTCTTTTCAACTGTATCAACTGCAAATCCCCGGCGGACAGGACGTCCGCCGGGGATGTTTTTTGCTTTATCGCCGGCCACCGCCGAAGCCACCTCCTCGGGAACCGCCCCCGAAGCCGCCTCCGCCGCGTGAGCCGCCTCCGAAGCCGCCGCCTCGGGAACCGCCTCTGAAACCGCCCCCGCTTCGGGAACCGCTTCCAAAGCCTCCGCCGCGGCTGAAGCCTCCGCCTCCGGAAGGACCTCCGCCGAAACCGCCTCCCCGGCCAAAGCCTCCGCCTCCCGTACGGGGCGGCGCGGGCCTGGGAGGACGGTGACCACTACCCATAGGAGGACGCGGTCCGCCGCCCATGGGGGGCCGGGGGCC
>VSNB01000266.1 GCA_009774055.1 Clostridiales bacterium | reverse complement strand
CCCCAACTCCCGCTTGTTTTTCTCTATTATCTGCCTCCCGCCTCCTTTTGTCAAAAGATTTTAAACAGGCTCTGAGATTAGCCAATCGGCTTTTTAGACGTTTCCGTCCGGCTTACGTTCGGAGTCCGAAACCATTGATATTTCGGGCTTTTCCGGGTTTTGGCCGTTTTCGCCTATCCCGCCTGCGATGAACATCGCATCCCCGTTTCTCACGGTAGGCGTGAAAACGGCGGTTTCTGCATATCCATTCATTTTTATACACCTCGCATTTTACAGGAGAATAGCGTGACAGTCAAGGCCGCCACGCCAATAATCAAACGCTGGACCACTTTAGGAAATATCCTCAGTCTCAAGAGACTTCATCATTTCCTCCGTTGTTTTAAAAGGGCCATATTGTTTATCGCCTTTTCCAAAATCAGGTGCAGTCAGCATGGCGAGGTATTGCCCATTTTCTCTAATAAAGATGTCCTCATCCTTGGCCATCTCAATATATTTATCCAGATGAGCCGCTAATTCCGCTATTGTAACATATAGCATTGGCTACCACCCCTGAAGCCTTTGTTCTCCATGGTACTCATAGATCCCCTCGCGCTGACTGACTGACCGGACGAATCCCCACTGTATCAAGTATAGCTTCCTCCAGCAGTTTGGAGCAGTTCAGCCCACGCTCCTGAGCCAGCTCCCGCACCCATGCAGGGATTGTCACGTTCGTCTTCACCCGCCGGTTGTCTAGTTCGTCCCGGACAAGACTCGGGAACACTGTGACCGGGCACACCAAAAAGCCGTCCGCCGTCTCAGGGTCGACCACCGGTACGGCGGAAGGGTCGGGGACCAGATCACCGTCCTGCTCCATCCCGTAGAGGTGGAGCCCCAAAGCATCCTGGGCGTTGCTCTGTGCCTCACTCAGGGTCTCGCCGTAACTGGTGCATCCCGGCAGATCGGGGAAGTACACGCTGTACCCGCTTCCCTCCGTGGGCTCGAACACCCCCAGGTAAGTGACCTTCTTCAACATACCATTTCCTCCTTTCGAGTCGTGCCAGGCCCTCACTTGAGCCCGGCCTGTCGCATGATGCTGTTCAGCGTTCCCTTTGCAATGTCTCCACTGTGAGAGGCGACCGTGACCTTGCCCGGCTTCGTTGGATGTCGCAGTTGGATATGGGAACCCTTCGTTCTGTTCTCAACTTCCTGCCAACCGTCTTTGTGCAGGATCTTCAGGACCTCTCTGACCGTCATCGGATACACCTACTTTCTTTATGATTATATTATACTCCTATTTTATGCGTATGTCAATGGTTGTGCGCATATTTTAGGAGTATTTTGACGGCAAAGGGGGCCAGGTTTCCCCAGCCCCCTTGTTGCTACTTACTCTTCGGTTGTCAAGGTGCTCGCCCGCCGCCGGACATCGTTCACGGCGTAGATGGCATCCACGACACGGCAGTCGCCGTCCAGCAGATCCAAGTAGTCTGCCGCCCGGTCGACAGCCTCCCAGATGGCGTAGAAGGTGCTGATGGCCATGCCGGCGAGTTCCTGGCACTCCGGCTCCACATTCAGGTCCAGGAACACCTTCTCGTAGGCAAACAGGAGGGCCTTCGCCCTCTCAATGCTGGTCATCGCTTCGATCAGATTCTGGTTCATAGCTCTTGCTCCTTTTCATGTATTGGCGCCCATCCACCGGATGTAAGAGCTTCAAAATCTGGCCGATATTGTGTGGGGAGCTTTACGGCCCAGTGTGAACGTCTGGGCATCTGCCCTTGAGCTTCCCGCCTTATCTTTTTGTGGGGGCCTCCATGAAGCGTACCAGAATCGCGTCTGCCTCTTCAAACATCCCCTCCAGGCAGATCTCGAAAACGTACAGGCTGTCCTTCACCAGCATGACCGGCCTCGGCACGGTGTCCTGCCGGATGGTGTCGGTGTACAGCTCCTCCATCTCGTGAAAACTCATGCCGGATGCGGCAAAAGCCTCGGCAGCCCTCTTGGACGTGCTTCGGTTGATCGCCGGGCCAGAGTCTACCCCGTTCAGGCCAAAGAAGAACGACAGCATCAGGGCCTTCAGCTCATCTACCCTGCGCCCCTCTTCCCGTAGTGCCGCCGCCATGAGGAACTGATCCTTCCCGCACTTGCCGAGTTCCCCGTTTCGCAGGTGCCAATTATACTCAGCGGCAAGCCTTGAATATCCGCCGCTCGTTGTTTCCATAGGTATTCCCTCCGTTATCAAAAAGAGGCGCTCCGTGGTTGGGGCGCCCCTTTTTGTTATTGTACCACGTCATTTTGTTGTTGTGAAGCCCAGATAGGCCCTAAAATCGCCGTACAGCACCCAGAGCGTGTCTATTTTATCTCCGTGGGTGCGAGGTTGGCTTTCAATCAAGAGGTCGTACGCGGGCTCTACGCCTGTGATACGCCACCTTCTGCGGTTTCTTCTTCCTCGGGCTTGGCAAACCGCAGGTCTCCGAGGCGGTTGTACTCCTTGAAGATCGCATCGAAAGCCGCTTCCCATACCTCATCGTGCTCATGCTCAGGGCCGACGGCAACGTGGGCCAGTTCGTGGGCGAAGGTCTCGGTCTGGACGGTGACTGGATGCTCTGCAAAGACAAATACCTGCGGAGTGCTGCCGTTGGTCGGGAAGTTCGCAAAGCCATACTCCTCCTCATGCTCATCCTTCTGGTGCTGATCCCAGAAAACCTCGCACTCCTTGTCGGGGTATAGGTTCTTGAAGGCGGCCCAAACCATGGAGAACGGGTCGTTCTCAAACGGCGTGGCCATCTGCCGAAGCAGATCGTCCGGTGTCTTCCGGGTGGCCTCATACCCCTTGAGCCGCTCCCGAAGGCATCGGCTGTCGTGTACCACGAAGCTACCGTACCGGCTGCTCACATGGTATCGTTCCGGCATACCTAGCCGGGATTCTCTTGTGCGGAACGGGTCCTGCGGGTCATAGGAGAACATACTCCATTCCTCCGGCTGGATGACGGACCAGTCATACACACGGATGTCATCAATAGACCGGATATTGCGCCAGTCCAGCGGTTCCTCAAGGCCGCGCCCATCATTGATGAGCATGACGGCAATAGAACCTCCAAAAAGCCTGGCCCACCGGATGGCCGTCATGGCCGTCTCTTCCCAGTCCAGCTCATCCAGGGCCTCGTTAAAAAAGTCCTCCACCCTCTGGTCTTTCAGACCCTCCAGGTGGAAGCCGTGCTTGATGGCCTCTTCCGCCGGCGTGTCAATGATCTTGGCGAACAGGCCGTTACCCTCATAGTACATGGTCAGCAGCTCATCGGGGACCATGGGCTCCGCCTGATAGCGATACCTCTCCGTGGTGTCCTGCTGGGTTCCGTACCTATTGAGCAGATTCACATACCCATCGGCACGGAAGGGGCGCACAGCCTTTCTGGTCTGTTGTTCGATCAGATGGGCGTATCTTGCCATACGCTCCGCCTGGTCTTTTCGCCTGTCGCCCATGTCAATCACCTCCGGTTCTCTCAAATCAGGTTGCCGACGTCGAACGCCGACCAAATCTCAATCTCCGCAAAGCCGTTGGCGGCCGCGTCGACCATGTCTTTGAACTTCCCGTCCGGGAAATTCTCCAACTGTGTGAGGAACATCTCATTCCAGTCCCCAATCACGATGTCGAAATTTCCTGCCTGCCACTGGGCTGCCATTGGTTCCGCCCTCGATTCCTTGCTTCCGCTTTCCAGAACGGCGGTCACGTCGAATCCAGACAGGAATTTAACGTAGGACCGAGCTTGCTCTTTCCCAGCTTGGCCGGGGTCCTGCGGCAAATGTATTCTGACTCGCTTGTAAAGGGCACGATCCGTCTGAGCCGTGTGCTTGATGGTTTTGCGCACGTCCGAGGCAGACATTTGTTTGTTGATGACATCTGCCACGATATACCGGCCATTCTTCCGCTTCCCGATCAGGACACCAGCCGTATAGGCCGGGTCTCCCTTCTCTGTCTTCTCTGTGGCGGCAAGGTCCCAGCAGCGCACCCACTGGATGACATCTTGCGGCAGAATGCTTAGAAGCTGTACCAATAGGTGACGGTATGCAGATTGGTGAAAAATTTTCCGTCAAGATACGTGCCCGCGCCTATTGGTACAGCTTCTTAGAGCCTGTTTAAAATCTTTTGACAAAAGGAGGCGGGAGGCAGATAATAGAGAAAAACAAGCGGGAGTTGGGGGA
>VSNB01000265.1 GCA_009774055.1 Clostridiales bacterium | reverse complement strand
CTGCAAGTGCAGGAACCGATCTGTATCTCAGGCAACGCCATCGACCGCCAGCCACAGAACGGCGGCAACGGCCTGGGCTGTCAGGAGGGCATCGCTTACACGCTGACCGCCACAGATCACCATGCGGTCTTTTCACGGCAGAGAGTGGATGTGTTCAAAGGCGACGATGTTGCGTCTACCGAGAGCGCCCGCCAGCATAAGGACGCTACCGACCTCGTCTGTCAGCCAGCGTATCAGGAAACGGTGGGCGCACTGACCAGCAGCGACCGAAAAGGCCCCAACAGCCAGTATGTAGGACAGGATAAGCTGATCGTGGACAGTCCTCTGCTCATCCGGAGACTGACGCCGCTGGAGTGCGAGAGACTCCAGGGCTTTCCTGATTTTTGGACAGAGCTGCCGGGGGCCTCCGACTCCTCGCGCTACAAAGCCCTTGGGAATAGCGTTGCGGTGCCCTGCGTGGAATACCTCATGCAGGGGATCGCCCTGGCGCTGCGGGCGGGACTGTAGGATTGTTGCTTCTGCTTCCTTTCCGGCAATATCTTCGTTGGGTTTGGTGATAGCTTTACGGCAGGAGTTTCGATATACTTGGCGTTACAAAAGCAGAAAAGGAGCGATTACGCTATGGAGCAGACAGCCAACCTGTGCGCCCAGGTCCCCGTCTCCCTCCTGGCCAGGATACGGGAGGAGCAGGAGAAGGCGGGAATGCCGCGAGGCGAATACATCACGCAAATACTGACCACCTACTATGAAACTCAAAGCAGAAAAGGAGACAAAACCATGGAATTTACTAAAACATTAGCCTTCCAGATCCCGGAGGAGCTGTTCAACCGCATCAAGGACCATCTGGACCGGGAGAGACAGCGCACCGGCAGGAAGCTCAGTCAGAAGGACTTCGTCATCGGCCTCATCGAGCGGGAGCTGGAGGCGGCCGGACAGCGGGAAGACGGAGAAGCCGCTCCCCAGGAGAATGACTCCGGGGATGGCAGCAGTGAACAGGAGTAACACAGCGGGGGCCGCCAGCATGGCGGCCCTCGAATGTTGGAGGTGATCCCAATTTTTATCTATCCCGACAACCTGACCGCAAAACCAACGCTGTGGCTGTGGGAACTGAAGGATCTGGCGGTGGTGGGCATGGGGCTTCTGCTCTCTGTCCTGGCGCTGGCCTCCTTCGGTTTTCTGCTGCCGCTGGTACTGACGGTGCTGTACGCCTTTCTCAGCATCCGCATGGAGGATGCCAGTATCCTGGATTTTCTGAGAAACGCGGTGTCATTCCTGTTTCTCAGGCAGCAGTTCTATGAATGGAGGGAACGGCGTGAATAGAAAACAGAAGAAGGAACAGAAGCGGCTGCTGTCCACGCGGCAGCTCATGGGAATAGACCAGTTCACGGACAACGGCCTGAAGGCGGGCCGCAGTGAACTGGTCTATTTCCTTATCCAGCCGGACAACCTCTCGGTCCTCTCCTCGGAGGGCGTCCGGGGAAAGATCGTGGCCCTGACCGACCTCCTGCGGGGCGTGGAGTCCGTCCGGCTGCTGGCGCTGGACTCACGGGAGTCCTTCCAGAGCAACAAGGACTGGTACCGCCGCCGCATGGAGCAGGAGACGAACCCCGCCCTGCGGGAGCTGCTGCGGCAGGACGCCGCCCACCTGGACAGCATCCAGGCCGGGACCGCCTCCGCGCGGGAGTTCGCCCTGGTCTTCGAGCTGAACCGCCAGAAGGAGGACAACTCCCGCAGTCAGGTGGTCCGGCTGGAGAGGAGCATCCGTGACCATGGTTTCCGGGTGCGCCAGGCCGGCAGGCAGGACCTCATGCGGCTGCTGGCAGTGTACTACCAGCAGGATATGACGACAGAAGTGTTTGAAGAAATGGACGGCGAAAGGTGGGTGAACGCGGATGCCTAAACGGACCACGAAAAAAGCAAAACCTGTGCCGGAGCCTCAGCCCAAAGACTTTCTGGACATGATCGCTCCGGCGGCGGTGAAGTTCAATACGGACCATTTTATCCTGGGCAATGCCTACCACTGCGTCATGGCCCTGCGGAACTACCCCACCACCACGGAGGAGCTGGCCCTCCTTGGCCACCTGGGGGAGCGCAGCGGGGTAAACCTAACCATCAGCCTCCGGAGGGTCACGACGGCGGAGGAGCAGAAGATCATCCAGAACGCCTCCAACCGCAGCAAATTCGAGCGCGGCAGCACCAGCAACATGCAGCAGAGCGTCACGGCGGAGGCCAACCTCCAGGACGTAGCCGCGATGGTGGCGGCCCTGCGCCGCAGCAAGGAGCCGCTGATGCACTGCGCGGTCTATATCGACCTTGCCGCAGACAGCCTGGAGGCCCTGCGGACCCTGCGGGACACGGTGACAGGCGAGCTGATCCGTTCCAGGCTGGAGGCGGACCGGCTTCTGCTCAAGCAGCGGGAGGGCTTCCTCTCCGCCAATCCGGCGGGGCGGAACGCCTTCGGGACGAAGTGCGAGCGGGTCCTGCCCGCGTCCTCCGTGGCGAATCTCTATCCCAACAACTACTCCGGCAAGACCGACCCCCAGGGCTTCTACATCGGCAGGGACAAATTCGGCAGCAACGTCATCGTCGACCTAGACCGCCGGGCGGACGACAAGACCAATGCCAGCGTCCTCATCCTGGGCAATTCCGGTCAGGGCAAGAGCTTCCTGCTGAAGCTGCTGGTCACCAACCTGCTGGAGTCAGGGAAATCCGTGATCTGCCTGGACCCGGAAAATGAGATGGGAGAACTCTGCGGCAAGCTGGGCGGCTGCTTCATCGACCTTATGAGCGGGAAATATCGCATCAATCCCCTGGAGCCGAAGCTGTGGGACATGGGCGGGGAGGAAATGGGGGCCCCCATCGAAGCCCAGCAAAGCGGGAGCGATGGGGAGAGGAGGAGCAGCGGAATGAGCGAGGGATATGGAGCTTGTGATGACGAGGATGCTCCCGCAGCTTTTTCGGAACGCTCCCGGCTCAGTCAGCACATCTCGTTTCTGAAGGATTTCTTTCGTTCCTACAAGGATTTCTCGGACCGGCATATCGACGCCATCGAGCTGATGCTGGAGAGACTGTACGGCAAGTGGGGCATCAACGACCACACGGACCACTCCACGATGCACCCAGCCGATTACCCCATCCTGTCAGACCTCTACGCGGTCATCCAGGACGCCTACCAGAACTATGGCAGGGAGAAAGACCCCCTCTATCCTGCCGAATTGCTGCAGGAGATCCTTCTGGGGCTCCACTCCCTGTGCAAGGGCGCGGAGAGCAAATTTTTCAACGGATACACCAACGTCACATCGGAACGGTTCCTGGTGTTCGGCGTGAAGGACCTGTCGAATGCATCGCAGAATCTCCGGGGCGCGCTGCTGTTCAACATCCTCTCCTTCCTCAGCGACCGGGTGCTGTCCGAGGGCAACACCGTGGCGGTGCTGGACGAGCTTCACGTGTGGCTTTCCAACCCGACAGCCATCGAATACATCCGCGGGATGCTCAAGCGGTGCCGGAAGAAGGACTCCAGCCTCATCATGGCCAGCCAGAATATCGAGGACTTCGCCCTCCCCGGCGTAGCGGAGATGACGAAGCCCCTGTTCTCCATCCCGACCCACCAGTTTTTGTTCAACGCCGGTTCTATCGACCGGCGCTTTTTTATGGACAATCTGCAGCTGGAGGATGCGGAGTACGATATCGTGCGGTTTTCGCTGAAAACAGAGTGCCTGTATAAGTGCGGCAACGAGCGTCATCAGCTGGTAGTCGTTGCGCCGCCCCATAAGGCGGCGCTGTTCGGGAAGGCGGGCGGTCGGTGATGGCAGCTTCATCGAATCTCTATGATATCCTCGATGACGATCCGCTCTCCGCTGGCTAAAATCAGGGTGCCCTCAAGATCATCAATTTTCTTCAGCCGGCCGGTGGTGGTGACATACGCCCCGCCGGACTTCCTTTTGTCTGGCCGGAAACAGGTCAGCGTCACCTGGGGACGGTTGGCAATATCGTCCGACAGCCGCTGCAGCTCCATGTCCAGAAGGGCCTTCTCATCTTCGGTCAATTCCACTTTTTCATCTGTATACCGCGCCGTCTCCTGGACAGCATCTTCGTAGCCGGTCAAGGCTCTTTATCAGGAAAAATAAGTTATCAGAAAAAGATCTCAAAAGTATGCAATTAGAGAGTTCAATTCTGATAAAT
>VSNB01000264.1 GCA_009774055.1 Clostridiales bacterium | reverse complement strand
GTAAATCTACGTGTTCCATGCTGTCTATTTTACCACTTTCTGCATCTTTTTTCTAGATTGTTTTTCAGAAGTAATACTGTATGGAGACCTCGGAATTTTGCCTTTCGTTGGATGGACTTATATTTTTTATCCGCTGCTTCTGGCAGCGGGCGTCTGGCTGGCGGGGCGGTGGTTTGCCTATCCAAACGGCGCGCCGCAGAAAAACTATGGCGGCCAGGCCCACAGCGGCGGGGAGGCGGTTCCTTATGGGGACGGATACAAAGACATGCTGCCTCACATTTTGTTGCTGCTGTGTACCTGCGGCATCTATTACCTCATCTGGATTTACCGCGCCACCGCCTATCTGAACCGGGTAGAGGACGAGGAGTACCGCAACCCCACCAGCAAGCTGCTGCTGTGCATGTTCGTCCCCTTCTACATCATTTACTGGACTTACAAGAGCGCTCAGCGGGTGGATAAACTGGCATGGTCCAAGGGACTCCAGTCTGACCTGTCTTCGCTGTGCCTGATCCTTGCAATTTTCGTTGGCATCATCCCGCCGATGCTGATGCAGGACAAGATCAACAGTATTGTTGCTGTAGACAGCGGCGCCGAACCGGCGCCTGTATCCGCTCAGACTTATGGGGCGGCTCCGGTCAGGAATTCCGGGTTGGGCGCGGCGGAAGAGCTGAAGGCGTATAAGGAGCTGCTGGACCAGGGGGTCATCACGCAGGAGGAATTCGATGCGAAGAAGAAAAAATTGCTGAACCTCTGATCTATAAAAAAATCCGTTGTCATACCGCCCACGGATTTTTTTGAGCCTGTTTATCGTCGAAGCAGTTGAAAATCGGTAAAGTTCGGCGGTCAAAACAGGGCGTGGACTTCGTTGTCGTCCTTGGCGGGCGTCAGTCTGCCTGCGTCCTCCGCCTCGCCACACCCAGTTTGGACTCCTTCCGAGCCCACTGCCGCAACGGAGATCACACGCGGCAACAGTACCTTCAACGTGGAATATACGAAGAAGACTGCCTGCACCGTGATCTGCAAGGACAGCTGCACAGGAGAGAAGATCGGCACTCGTACAGAGTGGCGGAAATTCCGACTGTGGAGAGACTTCCTGCGGGACATCCCGAGGTGCCCGACCATGCCGCGGCGGACAGAGGTTCGCCGGATGGACGGTAGAGGGTCCCGATGCCTAGGGACAGATCACCATTACCGCTGCCTATGTGCCCACCGGCTTGACGGGAACAATGCCCGGCAATGATGTTGAGATTACATTGGTCTACGCTCCGGACAACTGGAACGTGAGCGGCAGCAGACTGACCGGCGGCGGCAACACCAGCGGAGGCACCACCACCATTCCCGATACCCAGACGCCCCCTGATCCCGGTACCACCATCATCGATCAGGAGGTACCTCTGGCGGGAGCCGTAGGTCTGAACGACATGGACCACTTCTCCTGCGTCATCGGCTATAATGAGGATCATGTGCGTCCGTTGGCCAACATCACCCAGCGGAGTTCGCCGCCATCGCGGCCCGGTTCCTGGATAAGGATCTGTATACCGACGACGGCAAGGGAGATTTATCCAACACGGAGGACCACTGAGCCACTTCCTACATCCGCCTGGCCGTCAAAGCCGGATGGATCAATGGGAACGGCACCAGATTTGCCCCGGAGGACTTCATTACCCGCGCCCAGGTTATGACCATCGTCAGCCGTATGCTGGACCGTACTCCCGGCAAGGACCACATGCTTCCCGAAATGAAGAAATGGGCCGCCAACAACGGCGCGCCCACGTCCAAGACGGCAGCTGGGCCTTAGAGCCTGTTTCATATCTCCCCGCGCACGTCTTGACGGCGGATTTTCCGCCCAGACTTCGTTAAAAACCCTTACAATCCGTCAGGATTGCTGCGGCTTTTTGCCTCGCTGGACAAAAAATCCACTCGCCAATCCGCACTCGTTGAGATATGAAACAGGCTCTAAGGGCAGATCCGGATCAACTTACAAAAAGGAGAATGCAAGATGAAGGGACTTTTGACCATTGAAGATCTCGCCAAAATGACAGGGCTGAGCGAGCGAACCATCCGCAATTACCTGGCCGACGGTCAGCTGGAGGGGGAGAAGGTGGACGGTACGTGGCGGTTCACAGAGGAGCAGTTCGGGGCGTTTTTAGGGCAGGACATGGTCCGGCAGAGCGTCCGGGCCAAGGCCAATGGGAAAATTTACGATTTCCTGCTGACGGAGAAGCGGCGGGAGGATGCCGCCTGTCTCGTCTGGGACCGGCCTGTGGAGGGCGGCGAGGAGGAGAGCCGGCTGCGGGAGATACTGATGGCGGAGGTCAACCGGCTGGAGCTGGGCTGTGCCTACCGCTATGAGGACAGCATGGCCCGGGCCATCCTCACCGGCGCGCCTGCGGCGCTGGGCGAGCTCCTGGTCCGCCTGGGGTAAAACAGGATAGAAAGCCAGTCCCGCCGCTCTCCTTCGAGGGCGGCGGGACTGGCTTTGGCGTACTGCGAACTTGGTTGTGGGTCTTGCTAGATTCTTCCGTACATTCTGGTATACTGATACAGCTTTTTCGCCAGGGCGGGACTGGCTTCGCCGGGCAGCAGGCGCCAGCGCCAGTTGCCCTCCGGCGTACCGGGGGTGTTCATCCGCCCCTCGGCTCCCAGGCCCAGGCAGTCCTGCATCTGCACCACGAAGGTGTCCGCCACCGAGGACATGCCGCCCCGGATCATGCCCCAATGGAAGCCCTCCGCCTCGTTCAGGCCCAGGTACTTCCGGGCCAGGGTCACGTTGGCCTTGTCCGCCTGGGACCGCCACTGTACGACTGTTTCGTTATCGTGGGTGCCCACATAGCAGACGCAGTGGGGCGTATAGGTGTGGGGCAGGTAGTTGCTGGGCTCCCGGGCGTCGAAGGCGAACTCCAGGACCTTCATTCCCGGCAGCTTGGAGTCCGCCAGCAGCTTGTGGACGGCGGGCGTGAGGAAGCCCAGGTCCTCGGCGATAAACTGGAGGTCGGGGAACCACCGGGTCAGCGTGCCCACCAGATCCATGCCGGGGCCCTTCCGCCAGCGGCCGTTTTTGGCGGTCGTTTCCCCGTAGGGCACCGCCCAGTAGCTCTCCATGCCCCGGAAGTGATCGATGCGGATGATGTCGAAAAGCTTGCCCGCGCCCTCCACCCGGCGAATCCACCAGCCGTAGCCGTCCTTCTTCATCCGGTCATAATCGTAGAGGGGGTTGCCCCACAGCTGTCCGTCGGCGGAGAAGTAGTCCGGCGGTACGCCGGACACCTCGGTGGGCCTGTTGCCCTCCCCCAGCTGGAAGTACTCCGGCTCCGCCCACACGTCGGCGGAGTCCATAGCCACGTAGATGGGCAGGTCCCCGATGATCTGGATGTCCAGGGAGTGGATGTATTCCCGCAGGGCGTTCCACTGGCGGAAAAACAGGTACTGGAGGTAGGTATAGAAGGCTGTGTCCTCGGCCAGGTCCCGGCTGTAGCGCTGGACCGCCTCCGGCTTGCGCAGGCGGATGTCCTCGTCCGGCCAGTCCAGCCAGCTTTTCATGCCGAAATGGCTCTTTACGGCCATGTAAAGGGCGTAGTTGTCCAGCCACGGGTTTTCCTGGCGGAAGGACGCCACCGCCGCCTCGTCCCGGGGATACCCGGCGCGGAACGCCTTGCGCAGGACGGCGAACCGGGACTCGTAAATCCTGCCGTAGTCGATGGACCGGGGGGCGTCTCCCCAGCGGACGTTATCCAGGTCCCCGCTGGTCAGCAGGCCGTCCTCCGCCAGCAGGTCCAGGTCGATAAAGTAGGGATTGCCGGCGAAGGTGGAAAAGCTCTGATATGGGCTGTCGCCGTAGCTGGTGGGTCCCAGGGGCAGGAGCTGCCAGTATTTTTGTCCGGCGGAGCGGAGGAAGTCGGCGAAGGCGTACGCCTCCCGGCCCAGGGCGCCGATGCCGTGCGGAGAGGGAAGGGCGGAAATGGGCAGAAGGATGCCGCTGCTGCGTTCCATAAGATCACTCTTTCTGTTATAGTTTTGTGAGAAAAGGCTTTGCGTCCTCCATCTTACCATCAACGCCGCCCTGTGTAAAGGGCGAAAAAAGCCCGGGGTGAATAAAGCTGCGGAGCGAAGCTGAGAAGCAGTACCAATAGGCGCCGGCACGTATCTTGACGGAAAATGTTTCGTCTGGCTGCGTCAGAAACTCTTGAAATCCGTCAG
>VSNB01000263.1 GCA_009774055.1 Clostridiales bacterium | reverse complement strand
CCCCCAGGCCCTTTTGCAGCAGACAGGTCCACCGCTCGTCCTCGTTGAACCGGGCCAGCTGAGGGTCGGCGCAGTCGGCGGGGTCGGCGCAGTAGCCATGGGTGTTGGAATCTCCCAGGCAGATAATATGCTTTTTCATTGGCAAAGTTCCTCCGTTCCGTCTGCCGGACTTACTTGACGATCTCGGGCAGGGACGCGGCGGCGGCGGACTGGCCCACCCGGCGGAACTTCTCATCGGGGAGGGTGGGATTGATCCTGGCGGCGATCTCCGGATACTCGTCGGCCATAACCTCCTTGCAGGTGGAGAGGATCAGGTCGCCGCCCTTGCCGGACATGACCCGGCCCAGTAGCAGCACATGGCGGAAGTGATACAGGTCGAAGTAGAAGGCCAGGGTGTGGGCCAGATACACACCGATGGAGGCGTATATGTCGGCGGCCCGGGGATCGTCTTCGGACATCAGCTTCTGGACGGCCTTCAGCTTCTCGGCGGGGGACAGGGACTCGTCCAGCGCAATGCCCGCCCGGGGGGCCAGCTTGATGACCGCGTCCTGGGAGAAGTACTTCACGCCGCAGCCGATGTCGCCGCTCCACTCGTCCCGCATGGCGTCGGGAGCCGCGTCCACGGGAACGAAGGCCAGCTCGTTGAGCCACCCGGTGATCCGGCCCTGGGGGTCCACGTAGCCCACGGCCTCGCTGGTGCCCATGGCGATGCCCAGCACGTTGTCCTCCTCCAGGCTCATGGCGCCGGCCAGGGCGGACACGTCGCCGTCGTTGGCCACCGCGTAGGGCACGTTCCCGAAGGTGTCGGTGATGGCCCGGATGTAGATGTCCTTCACCTTGGCGTCAAAGAGGTCCTTGGGCACCTGGAGGAACAGTGAGGCATTCATGGTCCGGTCGTTGATGTACACGCCGGCGGAGCTCACGCCCACCGCATCCACCCGGGGCATGTGGGCGGCGGCGGCCTTCAGGGCGGCAACGATGCCGTCGTAGTGGTAGTCCGGGTCGGAGTTGATCTTGGGGAACCAGACCACCTCCTCGTCAAAGACGCTCTCGCCGTCGATGACGGCAGATACCTTCCGGTCGCTTCCGCCGGCGTCGAAGCCGATGCGGCAGCCGTCCAGGTGGCGGCCGATGGCCTTGGGGCTGTCCTTCTCCTGGGGAAGCGCGTCGCAGGAGACGACCTCGAAGGGATGCTCAAACACGTTGGCCATGTAGTCCCAGTCGAATTCCTGGCAGCCGCCGGCGGAATACGCCTGCTGCAGGTAGGCGCAGATGTCCTCGCTGCCCCGGACGTAGATCTTGAAGCCGCCCTTCATCCACAGCAGGGTCTTGACCACCCGGTTGACGTAGTAGCAGTCGGCCTCCCGCATCTCCGGCGTGCCGTGGATAAAGGTTTCGCACACCGCCATCTCTCCGCCGGCCCGCTCCACGGCCAGGCCCAGGGGCTGCTTGGCGTCCTTGAGAAACGCGTGGTTGAACGCATACAGGGGCATGTACCCGGGGTCCAGCTTGGGGGAATGCTTCAGGTTGACCTCGATGCCATAACGATTCATTTTACCGTACCTCCATCAAACATCAATTCTCCGCGGCGCGGCGCGGTTTTTCACCCTGTTATCATAGCACAGGGCGGACCGCCTGTCACGCATTTTCGTCAAAAAAGAGAAAAAAATTTTCGAAAGTATTTTTGTTGAAAAATTGTTTTCAGTGTGGTACGATGAAGTGCAAGCTGTGTAATTTGTCCAAAAAAACGACGGCGGAAGCCGGTGCAGCGGCAAATTTTCATAAGGGAAAGGTGAGGATCGACAATGGATCGCGCAAGGTTGGAGGGCAGCCGCCAGTGGCTGCGGGAGGAGCTGGACCGGAGCGTCAGGTTCTGGCTCAAGTATGGCATGGACCCGGTGAACGGAGGGGTGTACACCTGTCTGGACCGGAAGGGGGAAATCTACTCCACGGACAAGAGCGTGTGGATGCAGGGCCGCTGCGGCTGGATCTTCGCGTTTTTGTGCCATGAGTACGGCCTCAAGCAGGAGTGGCTGGACGCCAGCAGGAGCTGCCTGGACTTCATGGAGAGGCACTGCATCAACCGGGCGGCGGGGGACCGGATGTATTTCACCGTCACCGCCGAGGGCAGGCCCCTGCGCCAGCGGCGGTACTGCTTCTCCGAGGCGTTCTACGCCCTGGCCAACGCCGAGTATTACGGCATCACCGGCGAGCCGGAGCGCCTGGAGCGGGCCCGGCGGGCCTACGACCTCTACTGGGATCTGAACCACGGCATGGCCGATCCCACGGGCCTGGGCCCCAAGACCATCCCGGAGACGCGCTCCGGCCGGTCCTTCGGCGGCCCCATGATTATCCTCAACGTCACCGGGGTCCTGCTTCGGACGGACCCCCAGCGGCGGGAGCTCTATGAGGACCGCGCCCGCCAGTGCGTGGACGAGATATTCAAATACCACGTCAAGCCGGAGCTGAAGTGCGTGCTGGAAAACGTGGACCCGGACGGATCTCCCCGCCTCTACCACACCGAGGGCCGGGTGGTGAACCCCGGACACGACATCGAGGGTGTGTGGTTCCTCCTGGAGCACGCCCAGCGCACCGGGGACAGGGAGCTCGTCGGCAAAGCCGCTCAGATCTTCGACTGGGCCATCGCCGCCGGCTGGGACGAGGAGTACGGCGGACTGCTGTACTTCACCGACTGCCTGGGCAAGCCGCCGGAGGCGTATGAGCACGACATGAAGCTCTGGTGGCCCCACAACGAGATCCTGATCGCCTCCAGTATGCTCTGCCGGGATACGGGGGACGAGAAGTACTTGGACTGGTTCTGGAAGACGGAGGACTACTGCCGGGAGCACTTCTGCGACCCGGACTACGGCGAGTGGTACGGCTACCTCCGCCGGGACGGCAGGCCCACCATGCCCTCCACCAAGGGCTCCACCTTCAAGGGCCCCTTCCACGTGCCCCGGTCCCTCATCCTGGCGGAAAAGGCTCTTGGGCAGATTCTGGACAGAAACTAGCCAAGGCGCGGCACGGTTCCGCGCCGGAAAGGAGCGGAACATGCCGGAAATCAATGCTTTTGAAAAGATCAGCAACGCCTACTACAGCCTGACCGCCGCCGAAAAAAAGGTGGCCGACTATGTCATTATCCACCAGCAGGAATCCCAGTACATGTCCATCTCCGAGCTGGCGGAGGCCTGCGGCGTGGCGGAGGCCACTATTTCCCGCTTTGCCAGGCGGCTCAATTACAAGGGCTACAACGCCTTCAAGCTGGCGGTGGCCCACTCCACCGCCGGGCGGTCCGCCGGCAACCCACTCTCCGGCCAGGTGCTGGCCGAGGACGGCGTGTCCGATGTGTGCCAGAAGCTGTTCACCGCCAACGTGGACGCCATGGAACAGACCCTGAGCCTCCTCCGGCCGGAGGATGTGACCGCCGCCGGCGACCTGCTGGAGCGGGCGGACAAGGTGCTGTGCATGGGCCAGGGGGGCTCCATGGTCATGGCCCAGGAGGCCGCGCACCTGTTCTCCACCGCCTTCGGGAAGTATTTCGCGGTGACGGACTCCCATATGCAGGCCATCGCCGCCACCCAGCTGGGGCCCCGGGACGTGATCTTGTACTTCTCCTATTCCGGGGCCACCAGGGACATGGTGGAAAACTGCCTGCTGGCCCGGGAGCGGGGGGCCAAGGTCATTCTGGTCACCCGCTTCCCCAAGTCCCCCGGAGCGGCTCTGGCCAGCGTGGTGCTCCAGTGCGGCGCCAACGAGAACCCCCTTCAAATGGGCTCGGTGGCCGCCCGCATCGCCATGATCTTCGTGCTGGACGTCCTCTTCTCCGAGGTCTGCCGCCGGGACCTGCCGGCCTGCCGCGCCCGCCGCCGCCAGGTGGCGGACGCCCTGTCGGAGAAGCACCTCTGAGAACCTGCGCTCACAGGCGCTGCATGCTGCCTGGCCGGGCGCCGCCCTTCTTCTGCGAAGAAAAAATTCAAAACAGGAAAATTCTGAAAATTTTTTTCAGATAGGTATTGACTTTCTTCACAGTTTCTAGTACCATGCAATTAGTTCCCTATCGCGATTTCCACAAGTACATCAGGCACATATTTAAAAGGAGGATGACATGAAAATGAAGAAAGCTCTTGCACTGCTTCTGGCGATGGTCATGACCATCGCTCTGGTTGCCTGCGGCAGCCAGAATGACCCTGCCCCCAGCAACCC
>VSNB01000262.1 GCA_009774055.1 Clostridiales bacterium | reverse complement strand
AAAAGAAGGCCCCGCCGCCGGCGAGGCGGCAAAGGTAAAATAAGAAAAGAGCCCCCGCCGCCCCGCAGGGGCGGTACAAAACATCCTTCGATGAAGAAAGAAGTAAAAAGCGGAGCGGCCCGCAGGGCCGCAGATTAGATTGGGCCGCGCCCCCGGGGCGCGGAAAGGAGAAAATTATGTCCGAATTAATGATCCCCATTCCCTTTAAGCAGCTGATGAACTGGCTCACCGCCGAGTACGACCGGGAGGGCTCCGTCTTTGGCGTCCACTTCCCCTACCGGGCGGGGGAAAAATCCCTCCCCATCTTCGGCGGGGAGAAAATCGAAACCCCCTTTGGTCCCGCTGCGGGCCCTAACACCCAGCTGGCCCAGAATATTATCTCCGCCTACTTTGCCGGAGCCCGGTTCTTTGAGCTGAAAACGGTCCAGAAGATGGACGGCGCGGAGCTGGCCGCCTGCATCAGCCGGCCCTGCATCCTGGCGGAGGACGAGTGCTACAACTGCGAGTGGTCCACCGAGCTCACCGTGCCCCAGGCCTATGAGGAGTACGTCAAAGCCTGGTTCGCCTGCAAAATTTTAGCCAGGGTCTACGGTCTGGGGGACCCCGACGGCTTCATCTTCAACATGTCCGTGGGCTACGACCTGGAGGGCATCAGAGGGCCTAAGATTGACAAGTATCTCACCGGGATGAAGGATGCCTCCGGCGAACCTATCTTCCGGGAGTGCAAGCGCGTCTTGAAAGAAATGTTCCCCGACGAAACGGCGTTCATCGATGCCATCGGCCCCCGGATCTCTGACAGCGTTACCGTCTCCACCCTTCACGGCTGTCCGCCGGACGAGATTGAGCGCATCGCCTCCTATCTGATCACCGAGAAGCGCCTGCACACCTTCGTCAAGTGCAACCCCACCATCCTGGGTTACCAGTCTGCCAGGGATATTCTGGACGGCATGGGCTACGACTATGTCGCCTTCGATGAGCATCATTTCAACGAGGACCTGCAGTACGGCGATGCGATTCCCATGTTCCGCCGCTTGCTGGCCCTGGCGGGGGAGAACGGCCTGGAATTCGGTCTGAAGCTCTCCAACACCTTCCCGGTGGATGTGAAGCGGGGCGAGCTGCCCAGCGAAGAAATGTACATGGCGGGCAAGAGCCTGTTCCCCCTGACCATCGAAATGGCCCGGAGGATCAGCAGGGAGTTCAATGGCCGCCTGCGCCTGAGCTACTCCGGCGGCGCAGACTTCTTCAACATCGACAAGCTCTTCCAGTGCGGCATCTGGCCCATCACTATGGCAACCACCGAGCTGAAGCCCGGCGGCTACCAGCGGTTCAAGCAGATCGGCGAAAAGCTGGAGACGCTGAAATTCGAGCCCTTCACCAGCGCAGACGCGGATAAGGTAGAGGCCCTGGCCCTCGCCATCCGCAGCGATCAATACCATGTCAAGGCTGTCAAGCCCCTGCCCCGGCGGAAGCTCTATGAGAAGGTCCCCCTCCTCGACTGCTTCACCGCCCCCTGCAAGGGCGGGTGCCCCATCGGCCAGGACATCCCCGAGTATATCGAGCTCTGCCGTCAGGGCCGGTATGCCAAGGCGCTGGAGGTCATTCTGGAGAAGAACCCCCTGCCCTTCATCACCGGCACTATCTGCGCCCACCACTGCATGGACAAGTGCACCCGGAATTTCTACGACCGTTCTGTTCAGATTCGCGCCGCCAAGCTGACAGCGGCGGAGCGCGGCTGCGGCCAGGCGCTGTCCTCCCTCAAGCCCGCCGCGCCCGTCACGGACGGCAGAAAGGCTGCCATCGTGGGCGGCGGTCCCACTGGTATGGCGGCGGCTTACTTCTGCGCCCGCGCCGGGATTCCTACCACCCTATTCGAGAAGGAGGCCGCCTTGGGCGGCGTGGTGCGCCACGTGATTCCCGCCTTCCGGATTTCCAACGAGGCCATCGAGAAGGATGCGGCCTTCATAAGGAAAATGGGCGTGGAGGTCAGGCTGAATACCCCTGCTCCCTCTGTGGAGGAGCTGAAGGCCCAGGGGTACACCCACATCTTCTTCGCCGTAGGCGCGTGGAAGGCCGGGAGCCTCCGCGTCTCCGGCAATGTGAAGCCCGTCATCGCCTGGATGCGGGACGTGAAGGCCGGAAAAAGGGAGCCTCTGGGCCATGTAGCCGTTATCGGCGGCGGCAACACCGCTATGGACGCTGCCCGCCTGGCCCTCCGCTCCGGCGCGGAGAGCTGCGCCCTGGTCTACCGCCGGACCAGGAAGTACATGCCCGCCGACGCCGAGGAGCTGGAGCTGGCGATTGCGGACGGCGTACAGTTCCTGGAGCTGGCGTCCCCGGTGGAGCAGAGGGACGGGAAGCTCATCTGCAGGAAGATGGTTCTGGGCGAGCCCGACGCCTCCGGCCGCCGCTCCCCGGTGGAGACGGACGAGACGGTGGAGATACCCTGCGACACTGTGATCTCCGCCGTGGGAGAAAAGGTGGACGCCGAGGCCCTGGCGGCCTATGGTATCGAGACGGACAGCCGGGGCTGCCCCGACTTCAAAACCAACCTGGAGAACGTCTACGCCGGCGGCGACGTGTTCCGGGGGCCCGCCACGGTGGTGGAGGGCATCGCCGACGCCGCGGCCTTTGCCGAGGCGGTGACCGGCGCGAAGCGCAGGGGAAAGATTCCTGGCCGCGCCCGGGCCAGCCGGGAGGCCGCCCTGGCGAAGAAGGGAATTCTCTGCGAGTCCGCCAAGTGTGAGGGCGACCGCTGCCTGAGCTGCAATGTGGTCTGCCAGACCTGCGCCGACGTGTGCCCCAACCGGGCCAATGTGGTGGTGAAGCTCCCCGATGGCCGGGCGCAGATTCTCCACGTGGACCGGATGTGCAACGAGTGCGGCAACTGTCTTGTATTCTGTCCCTATGACAGCGCACCCTACCGGGATAAGTTCACCCTGTTCTATGACCGGGCGGGCTTTGACGAGAGCGGGAGCAATCAGGGATTCCTTCCCCTGGGCGGCAGCAGGGTGCTGGTGCGGCTGGATGGGAAGGTGGAGGAGATCGATTTGGACGAGACAAACGATCTGCCCGCCGGCATTGAGATTTTGATTTACACTGTGCTGACGCGGTATCGGTATTTGCTGGGATAAGGCTGGAAACCGCCGTCCTCCGGAAGGAGGACGGCGGTTTCCTATGAAAAAGTGATGAAACTGCAAATTGCGTTTACCCGCTCCCACATGTATACTATAGTCGACACACTTGAGAATCGGTAAAAAGGAGGCGTGGGAAAATGCGGTGTGGCAAGGACGACAACGCAGTCCACGCCACATTTTGACCGCCGATCTTTATCGATTTTTATGTGTGTCGACTATAAGAAGCAGTACCAATAGGCACCGGCACGTATCTTGACGGAAAATTTTTTGTCCAGCGAGGCAAAAAGCCGCAGCAATCCTGGCGGATTGTAAGGGTTTTAACGAAGTCTGGGCGGAAAATCCGCTGTCAAAACGTGCGCAGGGAGATATTAAACAGGCTCTAAGAAATAAGCCGAATATATCGAGAGACCTCCGTATAGGCCAGCGCTTGTACGGCGATCTTTTTATGGGACCGGGGCGAAAATGCTATGCAAACAGCATACTTGACAAACATATGACGATACAGTAGAGTGTTATTGAGTATGGCCGTACTGAAACTTGAAAAGAAGGGACATAAGAGATGGAGACAAATGAAAAGAAAAGCGCTCTGGGGATCATTGCTGCGATTCCCTTCGGCGTGCTGATGATTGGGCAGATCTTGGTAATTATCTGGCAGTGCGCTGCGGAAGATCTGGGCCGCCCAACCGTAGATTCGCTGCTGTATCTGCTGGTGTATGTGTGCTTTATGGTGTGCCTGCTGCTGCGGAAGCGAAATATCGTGATCCCGGCGGCGGCAGCGGTATGGGCCTTCCTGGAGATCGAATATTTCTTCTGGCTGGGTATGAATATCGGCGGCTTTGATCTGGGCGGCACCGTCAAGATGATCCTGGTGGTGGTGTTCTGCGTTATCCTGTTTCTCAATGTTTGGGAAAAGGGGAGAGCGGCATGGTTCATCCCCGGCGTGATTGCCGCCGTGTACGCGGTGGGATGCCTTGTAGCAGCTCCTGGACAGATCAGCGGAGTAATATTACTTCCGAATTAGAACATAGGAAATCTGGCTATGTTGAAAGAAAGCGGAGACCTTATCAGGGCAATGTT
>VSNB01000261.1 GCA_009774055.1 Clostridiales bacterium | reverse complement strand
GGTAGATGCGGCGCTTGATCTCCCCGGTAATGTGGGGGATGATCTGCACCGTGCCCCCCAGATAGTCCCCCCGCCGCTCCCGGTTGAGCACATCCCAGTACACCTTGCCGGAGGACACGGAGGAGTTGACATCCAGGTTCTCATCGATGAACCGCTCGTAATGGCCCAGATCCAGATCCGTCTCCGCGCCGTCGTCGGTGACAAACACCTCCCCGTGCTGATACGGATTCATGGTACCGGGGTCCACGTTCAGATAGGGGTCCAGCTTCTGGACCCTCACCCGCAGGCCCCGCTGCTTCAAAAGGCGACCCAGGGACGCGGCGGCGATCCCCTTGCCCAGGCCGGACACCACGCCGCCGGTGACGAAAATATATTTGACGGACACAAATACCCCTCCTTGCTCCACGGACGCATACCGTCCCGCGAAATAAAATGAACGCTTTACTATAGACCTGCCGAAGGGAAAAGTCAAGAAGGCTATGTCATATATGGCAAATAGACGAAAAATTTTTCGCCCGCTTGTTACAAAATTGTAAATCTTTTTTTCTTTCTTTGTGCTATACTAAAGAATGTGATTTTATGCAGATGCTTCTCCCCTTGAAAAAGCACTTTGCTGCCGCGGGGAGAAGGAGGAGGTTGCCATGGCCGGAAAACGGGTCGCCCAGGGGGAGCCGGTACAGACGATGAAAAAAGGCTCCAAGGCAGGCTGGATCGCTCTCGGCATTGCCGCCGCGCTGGTGGTAAGCGGCGTCGCGGGCTTCTGCGCCTATGCGGGCGGCTATGACAAGGTATTCCCCGGCGTAACGCTGGGGGACAAGGATCTGTCGGGACTCACCCAGCAGCAGCTGCGGCAGAGCGTAACGCCGGACGAACTGCTGTCGGGGCAGGTGACCGTCACCGCCGGCGGCGAGGAGCTGGGCGAGCGCACCCAGCGGGAGCTGGGCGCATACGTGGACGGCGGGAGCCTAGCCGACGCGGCCTGGCGCGTCGGTCGGGAGGAGGGCGCGCTGGGCTGGCTGAAGAACGGCTGGACCATGCTCCGGGGCCTGATGGGCATGGACGCGCCCATGGAGCTGGCGGTCTATTATGACGACGCTGTCCTGCGGAGCGCGGCGGCGGAGCTGGCGGAAAGCTTCGACCAGACGCCGGTGGACGGCAGCTACGAGCTGGCCTCCGACGGCGTATACGCCACCAAGCCCGCCGACGGCCGGGCCCTGGACCAGCCGGGTCTGATCCGGGCCCTGACGGCCCTCAACGGCGGCACGGGCACAGTGGACGCCCCCTTTGAAGTCATCCCCGGCCAGGAGCTGGACCTGGAGGCGGCGGCCCAGGAGCTGAACGCCGAGCCCAGCCCCGCCCGGTATGACATCCCCACCGGCAAGGTGATAGACGGACAGATCGGCGTGAGCCTGGACCCCCAGGCGGCGGCTTTTGCCCTGGAGGCGGCGGCCCCCGGGGAGACGATCCGCCTCCCCGCCGATGTGACCTACCCCTCCATGACCGCCGAGGAGCTGGAGGCAGTGCTGTTCCGGGACGTGCTGGGCACGGTGACCACCAAGGTGGGAGGCACCAGCGTCCGCCGCAAGAACGTCCGCCTGGCGGGCGAGTGCTGCAACGGCGTGGTCCTCAACGACGGGGACATCTTCGATTATAACGAGGTTGTGGGCAAGCGGACCACCGCCCGGGGCTTTGGCGCGGCGCCGGCCTACGTCAACGGCGAGACGGTGGAAACCGTGGGCGGCGGCATCTGCCAGGTGTCCAGCACGATTTATTACGCCACCTTGCTGGCCAATCTGGAGATTGTAGAACGTTACGCCCACCGCTACGCGCCCAGCTACATCACCTGGGGCATGGACGCTACCGTCAGCTGGGGCGGTCCGGAGTTCCGGTTCAAGAACAATACAGGGTATCCCATCCGTCTGGACGTGAAGTATGAGAACAACCGCATTACAGTGGACGTGGTGGGCACCAAAACAGACGATACCTATGTGAAGATGACCTACAAGAACCTGGGCGACACCCCTTACGAGACGGAGTATATAGAGACGGACGAACTGGATTGGGGCACGGAGCAGCAGAAGCAGAGTCCTTACACCGGGCACCAGGTCGTCTCCTACCGGAATATCTACAGCGGGGACGGGAAGCTGATTTCCAGCTCCAAGGAGGCCAACAGCAACTATAAGAGCAGGAACGAGATCATCATGGTCGGCACACGGGGGAAGCCTGCTGGCGGCACGGCGCCCGGCGTCTCCGGGGGCGACGGCCTGGAGCTGCCGCCGGAGGAGTGGTATGACGAGCCGCAGCTGCCGCCGGACGATGGTTCGCCGGGGCTGGACATCTTTGGGTAATTTACTCTTCGCCGCCTTCGGCGGCGAACGGTAAATTTTACCTGCGGCCCTGCAAACACTTCTCTTCGCGCGCTCCGCGCGCGAACGGTAAATTCTTCTCAAATCGGCCCGGGGGCTGCGCGCCCCCGGGCCCTGCGCCTACTTTTGCCCCGCGGCAAAAGTAGGCAAAAACGCGCTTGAACCTACGGTTCAAGACTCCCTTAGACGGGGGTTAAAGGACTGTGCGGCGGGTTTGTTTGGCAGGCGAAGCCTCCGAATGTCCGGTCCTACGGGTATCTAATCTATAGCGAGCTTCAGAATTCACGGCAAAAAAGGAGGGGAGGGCAAAGCGCGCAGGGCAAGGCGGAGGACGCGGGCGGGCTGGCGCCCGCCAAGGACGACAACGCAGCCATGCGCACTTTGTACCCCCGAACTTTTGCCACGAATTCTGATGATTGCTATAGTGGCTTGGTGATTAACCAACTCCGCCTGCTGGCCTGTTAAAGGGGTAGGGTCTGCTAGGGGGACCTTCTAACGCAACTGCCCCGAGAGCTCCCAAAGCGGTGCGGTAGGGTTTGCCGACAACATCGTTGGATAGAAGCTTCGCCCGATACATGGGAACCGGCCCGCTTCAGACCGGACGGATTACAGTGGAAGCGCAAAACAAATAACCCCCGTAATGAAGGAGGATTCTCAAGGAACGTAGTTCCTTGAGCGATCTAGATTGTGCAATGACCGCATCGAGCGGTCATGCACAATCAATTCTGCGCGGCCACTCGATGTGGCCGTCGCAGAATCGTTGCTTCTTTTCGCTCGCGCGAAAAGAAGGCCCCCGCCCCGGCGAGGGGCGAATCTAAAAATAGATTTGAAGCCGGGGCCGCCCCGCAGGGGCGGCAAAGAAGGAGGAACCACCGACAATGGATAAACTCGTCCGCGCCATCACATCTGATGGCGCAGTCAAAGCCGTAGCCGTTACCACGAAAGACCTCACCGAAAAAGTGCGAAACATCCATAAAACCCTCCCGGTGGCGACAGCCGCCATCGGAAGAGCCCTGGCGGCAGCCTCTATGATGGGCAACGCCCTGAAAGAGGAAAACGCCTCCCTGACCCTGCAGATCAAGGGCGGCGGTCCTCTGGGGACCGTGCTGGCCGTCTCCGACCACCTGGGGAACGTCCGGGGCTATGTCCAGAACCCCCAGGTAGACCTCCCCCTCCGGGAGGACGGGAAGCTGGACGTCGGCGCCGCCGTGGGCGCCGAGGGAACCCTGACGGTCATCAAGGATCTGGGCATGAAGGAGCCCTACATCGGCTCCGTGGGCCTTCTGGGGGGCGAGATTGCCGAGGACCTGGCCGCCTACTTCGTGGAGAGCGAACAGATTCCCACCGCCTGCGCCATGGGGGTGCTGGTAGACCGGGACCAGAGCGTCCGGGCCGCCGGAGGCTATATCGTCCAGCTTCTCCCCGGCGCGGGAGAGGATGTCATCGCCAAGGTGGAGGGCGGCGTACTGGCCGCCGGGCCGGTGACGGCCCTGCTGGACCAGAACGCGGACCCGGAGGCCCTGCTGCGGACGGTGCTCAGCGACTTCGAGGTGGAGATTCTGGAAACCAGCCCCATCGGGTATCAGTGCTACTGCAGCCGGGACCGGGTGGAGCGGGCCCTCATCAGCATGGGTGTTTCGGAGCTGGAGGATCTCCTGGCGGAGCAGGGCGGCTGTGAGCTGGGGTGCCAGTTCTGCGACCAGGTCTACCGTTTTACCGGCGAGGAGCTGCAGGCGCTCATTGATAGGATGAAGGCGCAGAAAAACGGTGAAGAATGAGAAGAGCGGGCCCCGGAAAAAACACAGGCACTGGATGAAATTGACCGCATAGTCCGCCGCCGACTTGTCATATACGGAGTCCTTGGCTTTGAACTTG
>VSNB01000260.1 GCA_009774055.1 Clostridiales bacterium | reverse complement strand
GATACTATTCGGGAAAGAAAAAGCGGCACACACTGAAGACACAACTGCTCGTCAGTCTTCTGACTGGAGAGATCATTCACCAGTTTGATCCGGCTGGAATCCAAAATGCCCTTGCCGTACTTTCCGCCGTCCAGGCCAAAGAGGTCCTGCATTCCCTGAGTAGAGGTAACGGCGATGCCGCCCAGGCCGCGAATGGTCTTGACCATCTCCTGCACGAATCCGGCGGCCAGGGGATTGGAGTTGGCTCCCACCAGGCTCCACAGCTCATCCGCGATCAGGGCGGAGAGATCGCTCCCGGCATCCATAATGAGCTGGCTGCAGTTGGCGCGGCAGTTATGCCGTCAGCGCCGTCACGGCCACGCGCCCCACCGCCAAAACCGCCGCCACGGCTGAATCCGCCGCCACCGGTACGGGCATTACCCAAACCGCCGCCACGGCTGAATCCGCCGCCAAAGTTCCCTCTGCTGCCGCCGCTGAAACCTCCACCACCAGTCCGGCCCTCACCGAAACCTCCGCCGCGCGGGAAAGTGCCCTGTGACATCGAATCGTTTCCAGCGGCGTTATCGCCGTTGGAGGACGGCGGCACATAGCTGGGGGCCCGCCGGGTGCCGGGCGGCACAGAGGTGTTCCTGCTGCGCCGGGTCCCGCCGCTATTCCGCTGATTAAACTGCGGGGAAGTATTAGAAGCATTTCCTCCATTCTGGACAACGCTGCTCTGCTGGGAAGATCCCGGCTGTCCCGTTCCCTGCCGGATGGGTTCCTGCTGGGATGTGTTCTGCTGAGTATTCTGCTGGCTGTTGGAGGTCTGAGACATATTTCTCCCGCCGCCTGGACGAAGGATGGAAGCCAGCCCGCTCAAACCCGTGGCGGCAGTTCCGGCTGCCGCCGTCCCCGCTCCAGCCGTGCCCTTCACGGCGGTTCCCGCCACGCCGCCAACCACGCTCCCGGCCGCGCTTCCAACAGCGCCGCCGATCGCCCCGCCAATGGTCTTGGTCACTTGGGATACAACGCCATGCATGACGGTAGCCGCCAGCATACCAGGCAGGCTCCTGCCGCCCGGCGCTCCGGTCATGGCCGGATTCAGGCCGATGCGGGTGATGGTGTCATCCATCCGCTTTGCTACCTTTACTATGCTGAAGATCAGCACCATCCAGGGGATCACATCCAGGCCGCTGGGGATGGCCGACATAACGGACAGCAGCATCTTGAAAAACATCACATTGGAAACCATCAGCAGGCACATGCTGCCGTACATCCGGCACCAGCCCGTGAAGATGGAGACGGTACTCCTGCTGCCGCCCATGGAGAAGGCCAGCGGCGCGGCAATGGTCAGTGTGGACAGAACCACGTACTGCTCCGCGATCTTCAGCAGGAGCTTCAGCACCTTCCACATGATGATGATGTTACAGATGATGACTACCAGCCAGCCGGCCAGCAGATTCCCCAGGAGACTGGCGTCCACCAGATGCACATTGACTGCGTTGGGCAGCTCCAGGAGTACGATGATCTTGGAGGTCATATCCAGCACAAGTTCGCAGAGCTGCGGGCTGGCCATCAGCAGGAAAGAGAAAATTGCGCTTCTACCGAACAGCATCTTCGGGTCTTCCGCCTCAAAGCCCAGGCCCGCCGCCATACCCTTCATCGCCTGGAATACCAGGTTTCCCAGCAGCAGCGCCCAGCCAACCGCCAGAAATACCTGCATGATGTCCGTCATAATGGGTACGTGGCTCTTGATGTAGGCCAGATCCAGGCTCATAATATCCAGCAGCGAGGAGGAGAGCCAGTTCCAGCAGTCCAGCGTCAGACTGTAGAGCCATTCAATGAAGCCTTGAAAAATCAGTTCCAGCAATGCGGACGCCTCCTTCCTGCCGTTCCGGCGCTACGGTGTGATCGTCGCAAGGCCGGAGAAATGCGGGGTGATGTACGCGATAAAGGCTCCAATGCCGTTGATGATGCCCCAGCAGATCCAGATCCGCTTGAGCCAGTCCCACGCCTGGTCTACCTTGTGCTGGTTGTTGGACAGCTTTGCCCCCAGGACCGCGATGGCGGACATCAGCCCGGCCAGCGCAGTACTGAGCGTGGCGATGTGGCCATAGATGTCCACGATGATGGTCTGTGCCGCCGTCCACAGGTCGGTAGCCGCCAGCGCCGGTGTGGTCAGGCAGATGACCGCGATGGCCGCAGCCATGATACGGATATACCAGAGAGGGAGCCGGGGGCCGGGCCTCGCCGGTTGATAATTCTTCTTTGTCATAGATCGTCCTTTCCATAAAAATGGAGCGGCGCTGCCGCTCCTTCCTGCCGGAGTCATTCAGTATACCGCGTGGGCAATGGCCTGGATATGCTGACCGAAGCAGTCCAGCATATTGGGATCAAACGCGCCGCAAGCGCCGGAGAGGATCATCCCTCTGGCCTGGGCGGGGGTGTAGGCGGGCTTGTAGGCCCGGGGATGGGTCAGGGCGTCAAAAGCGTCCGCCAAGCCCACAACATGCACCCACGGGGCGATATGCCTGCCGGTCAGTCCGTCTGGATAGCCCCTGCCGTCCCAGCGTTCGTGATGGTGGAGACAAACGTCACAGGCGGAGGGGAAGTCGTCACATTGCCGCAGCTCCGGTATGGCTTCCAGCAGCTTACATCCCTGCGTTGTATGCGCTTTTACGATGCTGAACTCCTCCGCAGTCAGTGTGCCGGGTTTGTTCAAGATCTCCTTGGGGACATTCTTTTTCCCGATGTCGTGCAGCGCGGCCAGGGCCGCATACCTCTGGATTTCCAGCCGGGCCAGCGCGGGGATCACGCCGGCGGCGGAAAAAATAAGGAGCATCTGCTCCGTCAGATGCTGAAATTGGGAGCTGTGGGAGGAATGCTCGATCAGGAGCGACATCCGGTCCAGTACAGTCGCCACGGGTTCGGAATGAGTCTGCAAAATAGTCACCTCTTATTTTGGTATAGTTTGGGACGGCCCCTTTTCAGGAGCCGTCCCGATGTGCTTAATAGCCGGTTTTGGGCAGCGTGGGTGTAGATGTATTGAGCTTGCGGACAATGGTGACCCAATACCCTTGGGCGGTCTGCCATGTACCCTGGTACTTACCGCCTGCGTCGGCCCGGTTTATCAGCTGGTAGCCGTTGGCGATATTGCCGCTGACCACCACGCTCAGCGTGGGGCTGGCAGTGGACTGGAAGCCCACGGGCACTTTGCCGAAGTCAAAATAGATATCCGTGACCTTCTCTCCCGCCTGGGTGGGAATGGCGTTAAGGTTGAAGGCATAGCTGCTGGTGCTGGTCAGATTGGAGGCCAGCACCTGATAGTCGCCGCCGGAGCTGGTCTTGTAGAGGATGCGGTAATTGAGCCGCGCGCTGTAGGTCCCGGTGGTCAGCAGCATGGCCGTGGCCGCGTCGGTGGGGATACGGTCGTGCCAGAAGAAGTTTTCCAGCGGCACGTTGCTGGTGTTGGCCACCGTGAAGTCATAGCGCATCTGGCTTCCCGCCAGCACCTCGGCGTTGCCCCGCTTGGTGATGGTCACGCCCAGGTTGGAGGGCTTGTCGTAGTCGGACACCTTGATGATCTGGCCGGAGTATTCCAGCGTCTCATCGAAAGTCGTTCCGCTGAGCTTCCAGTAAGGCGGCGCTGTGACCTCCACGATCTTATATCGTCCCAGGGGCAGGGGCTTGGAGGCCGCCACGCCCCTGGCGTCCGTGGTGATGTAATCAACCACCTTGCCGCTGCGGACTTCGCTGATCTCATACACCGCGCCCTTCAGCGGAGCGCCGGCAGGCGTGCCGGTGACCTCGTTGTACTCATCGGCGTACTTATAGACCTGGAACTGGCCCGTGATGGGAACATTCTTCCACTCGATCTCCACCGTTTTACCGGGTTGGACATAGATGGTCTTGTACTCCTTGTCCAGCTCGTAGCCGGGGGCTGCTTCCAGCTCGCGGATGAACAGCTTACCCTTGCCCTGAACAGTGAGGTCATCTATATAGATGTAGCCCTCGTTGTCGGTGGAATACTCCCCGATGGGGTTCTTGTTCTGATCGTAGAGCAGGAACTTCACATCGTAGATCCCCTCGCCGGTGACGCTGTTCACCTTATGGATGATGATCCCGGAGAAGGGGGCGTTGGTAACAGTCAAGGTCGTTGTCTCATTGTCCTTGATGGTGAAATAGTGGGGCGTGCTGTCGATCTTGAAGCCGTCCGCCGCTTCGATCTCCACCGCGTAGTAGTCTCCGGCATCCAACGGCACATGGACGCG
>VSNB01000026.1 GCA_009774055.1 Clostridiales bacterium | reverse complement strand
CGCACCAGCGCGGGCTGGTGTACGCCGTTGTCCTTGACGGACTCCACAAGCCCTTTCATTTCCGCATCGTCCCGCACACCGAAAGGATGGTCTTTGAACGGGAACAGCTCCGAGAGGTTGAGATATACAATCTCTTCCTTTTCAGCGCGGGTCGCGTCACGGGGCTGGGGCGGCGCTTCCGGCGCAGGCTGGGGAGCGGCAGGGGCTTCTTCTTTGCCCTTTACCGTGGCGGCCTTGGCCCCCTTGCTTTGGGACATTTTGTCTCGAGGTGGGGACGGGGGCCTGTCCGGGGCCGCCTTGTCAGCCTTGGCCGGGCGGCCACGGCGGGCCCCCGTCCCTCCCGGTTCACCGGGCCCCGCTTTTTCTTCTTTGGGCTTGCGGCCTCGCCTGCCCTTGGACTTATCCGGCTCGGGCGTTTTCTCTTTGGCGGCCTTTCCCTTTTTCTCGGGCTCCTTTTCCCCGGCGGCCTTATCCTCCGGGGCCGGGGTGGGCGGCTGTTCCGGTTCGGGTGGCTCGTTCTTTTCCACCTCCGCACGTCCCGCCGCCCGCTGTTCTGCCATGAGCTTTTCAATCTGGTCAGCGGATACACTCACCTCGCCGGGAGCACCCGCCGGGGCATCCTGGGCGGGTGGTTCCACGGCGGCCTGCTCGGGAATGTTCTCCGGGGCCGGGGGCTCCGGCGCGGATGTTTCCGGGGCAGGAGCATCCGCCGGGCCAGTATCGAACAAGCTGGGCTGGGGATTTTCCTCCGGGCTCACGTTTAATTTTTCGTCTGCCATTCGTTACCTCCTTTTTTAATTTCGTGAATGTTGCACAAATCTTGCGCTAAAACTTTGTTACTATTTTTTCGCCTCCCTCCCGGCTATCCACGCAAAAAAGCCGCCCGTTTTTTCATGCCGGACGGCTTTCTGCGTAATGTGATAGCTCAAATAATATTTTTTTGTGGGTGTAGGCTCCGAAAAGCCTTGATATTACAGTGTTCCTATTAAAACTCATTCATATTGAGAAGGGTTATTTCTAACGGGCGGTACCGGAATTCCCCGACTTTATCCAGCTGGAATTGGGGAACCGTCATCCGGATTGCCTTTTCCAGCAGATTCCTCCGTTGGGCGGGGGAATAGGGACCTTCCTGCGTCCCCAGCGTCACCCGGGCGGACAGTATGTATTGCCGGCTGATTACGTCCTCTTCCTCCACAATCTCTTCCAGCCGTTTTATGTCCGCAGCAGTCTGCTCCCGTATCTGAGGACGGTCGTTTTCGTCCGCCTTCTCAAATTCCACAAGCCCGAACTGAATCGCCTGTTTCAGGGTCTGGATTTCCAGCTCATGCTCGCTCACAAGCACAAAAACCCGATCCTCTGGCAGGCCCAGCCGGTGCAGGAGAGCCCTGAGCGTATCCCGGCTGGGAGTCTGCCTACCCAGCTCCAGCCGGGACAGCGTCGAGACGCTGCAGATGCCGCTGCAGAGCTCCTCCTGGGTTATTTCCCGCTTTCTGCGGTAGTTTTTGATATATTCGCCAATCGGTATTTCCCGCATACCGTACTCCTCCTTGCTGGCACAGGGTGATTTTATTATGGGGGAGCTTCCTGCCGGTGTCAATAATTTTTTATCGAAAAAGGGACGGTTCCCGTGGATTTTAGAAATTTGCGTGAAACGCCCTGTACAGGCGGACGGGAATATGCTGCCATAGGCCGTACCAAGGATGCGGCGTGATGTGATATGCTCCCTTTATGCGAGACAGAGGAAAGTAAAACTGTCCGCATAGAGGGAGCATAATGACAGAGGGGTTCAATATGCCGGCAAAGCCTCTCACCATAAGCGCCAGCAGGCTTGTATGCCCGCCGCCAGCAGCGCAGACAGGACGGCCTGCAGGGCCTTTCCCGCCCAGTGCCAGCGGAAGGACAGACCCTCGGGGGCGGCGAGGGACATGGCCTGGCAGTGGACGGAGAGGCCACCCCAGCCCACAATGGCGGCGGCGGCGGCAAAGCCCCCGGGGCCCGGGGTTAGGGAGGCGACGCCGCCGACCATTTCCAGGATGCCCAGGACAAGCGGAGGCGGCGGTGCGGGGGGCAGGGCGGAGAGAACCTGAAAGAATACGACAAAGGCGCAGACGTTTAGGGTGGAGGCCAGCGCGCCGGTGACGGAGGAGGTAAGGGCCTGGGGGAAGGAGACGGGCGCGGCGGGAAGGGCGCTCCCCAGAAGGACGGGGCCCCGGTCCCCGGAGAGGCGGCAGAGGAGTATGCCGGCGAGTATGGCGGAGAGAATATGGACGGCGTACAGCCAGAGGCCGGCGTCAGGGTTCCCCAGGACCCCCGCGCCGACACAGCCCAGCAGAAAGGCCGGACCGCAGTTGTCACAGAAGCCCAGGAGCAGCTCCGCCTCCTGCCGGGTAATCCGGCCCTGGGCGTACAGGCTGGCGGCGGTTTTTGCGCCGCTGGGGTATCCGCCCAGCAGTCCCGCCAGCAGCGGCAGGGCGCAGACGCCCCGCATCCGGAACAGGGGCCGCATGATGGGGGCGCACAGGCGTCCCAGGGCCTCCGCCGCCCCCAGCTGGAGCAGCAGGGAGATAGCCGCGAAGAAAGGGAACAGCGAGGGGACCACCGTCCCTGCGCAGAGGGCCAGTCCCGCCCGGACCGCCGAGGCGGCCTTCTGGGGCCGGAGCAGGAGCAGCGCTGCGGCGGCGGACGCCGCCAGCATGGGAAGAAGTTTCTTCCAGTTCAATTTGCATCACCGATACAGCGTATGAAAGGCCCGGACAGGTTAGACCTGTCCGGGCGGCGTTTCAAAAAAGACGTTCTGCGCTTTTGCGGGCGGCAAGCTCCTGCGGAGGCTTTTTGGCGGCCTGAGATACCGCGCATTTTCTGGCTGCAGTCAGTCCTCGTCCCCGTCGTCCCCGTCGTCCTCCGGAGGCTCCTCCGGGAATTCCTCCTGGAGGAGGAATTCCGTCAGGGACTTTGACAGCGTGGAGAGAATGGCGGAGGTCACCAGAAGGCCGCTCTCCCCCTCCAGGGGCAGACGGGCTCCGCCCTCCACCGACAGCGCGCCGCCCTCCACGGGCAGGCTGCACAGGAACCGGGCGGAGGAGCGGTACTGCCGGACGAAGTCCGCATACAGGGCCCGGGCGGCCTCCTCGCCCTGGTTTGCGGGCAGCATACGCTGGATGCAGGAAATACTCAGGCTCTGTTTCAGCACGCAGATGATAATCAGATAGGCCAGATGGGCCCGGGAATACCGCTTCTTTACCGGCGGGGGCATCACCTTCATGCGGACGTAATTGTTGATGATGCTGGCGGTGATGGCCTTCTCCTCCCCGCTCCGGCCCAGAGGGGCCAGGTACCGCTTGAGCAGCAGGATCACCTGGTCCATATACAGATCCAGCTGGGGCAGCTCGTCCCAGTCCGGCAAATCAAACGCCTCCAGCCCCCGCAGCCACTCCCTCAGACGCTGGGCCGCCGTGTCCCTCGTACCGGGCATGTCAATTCCTTCCTCCTCGCTCTCTATAATTTTAATATAGTATATCGAAATTCCAGGCATAATGCAATACGGAACATCAAAAAATAATTTCACCGAAGCCCTTGACATGCGGATGGAAAACGGATATACTAATATTAAATATTAGATAAGATGATTGCGGGAATCAGAGAAAGGAGTTTTTTATGGCAAGTGAAAAGGTCAAGCGCCCTCAGACCAGGGGCGAGGAAATTGCCAACACCGTGTCCCACGGCCTGGGCGCGGTGCTGGCGGCGGCGGGGGCAGTCCCCCTGGCGGTGCGGGGCATTCTGTCCGGATCGGCCAAAGCGGGGTTCAGCCTGACGGCCTACGGAATCAGCCTGGTGCTGCTGTACACCGCGTCGGCGGTGTACCACGCCGTGCAAAATCCGGAGGTCAAGCGGCGGCTGCGGATTATGGACCACTGCTCCATCTTCGTGCTGATCCTGGGTACCTACGTGCCCATGTCCCTGCTGGTGGTGGGGGGACGGACGGGGTGGATGCTGTTCCTCACCAACACCACCCTGGCGGTGATCGGCATCACCCTCAACGCCATCGACCTTAAGCGGTTCGACAAGGTGTCCCTGGCGCTGTACGCCCTGATGGGCTGGCTGGTGGCGGCGGCCATGGGGGCTGTCGTAGCCGCCCTGCCCCCTGCGGGACTGGCGCTGCTGACGGCGGGAGGCGTGGCTTACACCGCCGGCATCATATTTTACAAGGCCAAAGGGAAGTATATGCATTTTGTCTGGCATTTGTTCGTGCTGGCGGGGAGCATCCTGCAGTATTTTTGTATCGCGCGTTACTGCTTGTGAGGGGAAAAGTTTTAAAAAGCAGACGGCGCAAGGGGTTCCGGCATAGTTTGCCCGCGCTCTCGTTGGAGGGCGCGGGCTTTTCCGGTAGAGAGAATTGTACTGTCCGCCTAAAGGACCGGCGAAGGTACGAAAAGTTTTGATGAATTTAGCCGGATTTTCTCCGGCTGCGGGATTGACAAATGCACGAATATTCAGTATAATAGCTTTCGGAAAAATATTTCATTCTGCAGGCGCGGTGAAACCCTTATGCAGACCGCGCTTTTATCCCCTAGGACAGTTTCACGCTTTAAATACTTTAAAGCGGGCAGCAGCGAAGCTGCTGCCATCCCTTCTGTCCGCCGGGTTCTCTGGTGTGTATTTGACCGGCGGGGGCCGGCGCGTCCCCATCGGTTGAAGATAATTTTGATAGGAGGAATATCATGAAGAAGAAGTTACTGTGCCTGACGCTCGCTCTGGCGATGCTGTTGGGCCTGGTGGCCTGCGGAAACAACAACGAGCCCGCGGACACCAACAATCCCGACGCGCCCCCCGCAGACACCAATAACCCCGACGAACCCACAGCGCCCCCCGAGGGCTTCCAGCCCTTGACCTACGATGAAGATGAGATCTATGACCTGAACTTCACCGAGTTTTTGGAGTACTACGATGCTGCTCTGGCGGCTAACGACACCAACGAGCGTTGGGCCAAGATGGCTATTGCCGAGGCCAAGCTGCTGGAGAGCGGATTGGTAACGCCCGGCGTTACCCAGGGCGGTAACTACGGTATGCGCCGTATTCCCAACCGTACCGTCCCTGGCGTGCTGTACGGAAACGACAACGATCGTTTCTACACCATGGTCGTGACCAACGAGATCATCAAGACCGAGCACTTCGCCGTGATGAACGAGAAGTGGGAGGAGCTGAAGGGCACCGGCACCTATATTGAATGGCTGAAGGGCTGGCTGACCGAGAACGGCTATACCATGAAGGACAGCCTGGGCTGGCTCTATGGCGATACGCTGGTGACCTGGGACATCCTGGCTACGTCCCAGGCTCCCGAGGCTGAGACGCTGGTTCACACGATTGATGGCCTGATGGAGTATGATAACGAGGACGTGCTGCAGCCCTCCTTGGCTGTCGAGGCGCCCGAAATCTCCGCCGACGGCCTGGTGTACACCTTCAAGCTGCGCAACGACGTGGTGTGGTCCGACTCTCAGGGCCGCGAGGTTGCCAAACTGACTGCTGATGACTTTGTCGCCGGTATGCAGCACCTGATGGATGCGGGCGGCGGCCTGGAAACCCTGCTTTCCGGCGTTATTAAGGGCGCCACTGAGTATGTTAATGGCGATACCACCGATTTCGCAACTGTGGGCGTCAAAGCTCTGGACGAGTATACTGTGGAGTACACTCTGGAGAAGCCCGTACCTTACCTGATGACCATGCTGGGCTACAGCATTTTCTTCCCCATGAGCCGCAGCTATTATGAGTCCCAGGGCGGCAAGTTTGGACAGGACTTTGATCCTACCGCCAGCGACTACACCTACGGCACCAGCCCTGACCACATTGCCTACTGCGGTCCCTTCCTGATCACCAGCGATACCCCCCAGAACTCCCGTATCTTTGAGGCCAACCCCAACTACTACAAGGCCGATAAGATGAACATTCACTCCATGACCTGGGTGTTCGAGGACGGTACTGATGTAATGAAGCAGTACGAGGATTTCAAGAACGGGCTGATCGATTCCACCGGTCTGAACACCTCCACTGTGAAGCAGGCCCGTGAGGAGGGCATTTTCGACCTGTATGCCCGCGTTGGTTCCACCACTGCCGGTACTTGGTACAACTGCTTCAACCTCAACCGTCGGGCCTTCGCCAACTATAACGATGATTCCAAGATGGTTTCCACCTCTTCCCATGCCAGCGTGGACGAGGTTATTGCCAACGGCACCTCCGAAATTGAGGATGATGCTTCCCGCGCTCACGTGGCTATGAATAACAAGCACTTCCGCCTGTCCATTGCCTTCTCCCTGGATCGCGGTTCATTGAGAGGTTTGGCTGTTGGTGAGGAGCTGAAGTACAATTCTGTCCGAAATACCTATGTTCCCGGCTCCTTTGTGACCCTGCAGGCGGACACTACCGTTGACATTAACGGTACCGCTACCACCTTCCCTGCCGGCACCCAGTACGGTGAGATCATTCAGGCCCAGCTGACTGCCGACAACTTCCCCGCCAAGGTGTGGGATATGGAGAACGGCGCGGATGATGATCACTCCGTAGGCTTCGACGGCTGGTACAACGTGGAGGCCGCCAAGGCCGAGTGGGCCATTGCCAAGGAAGAGCTGGCTGCCCAGGGTCTGGAGATTTCTGCGGAGAATCCCATTTACCTGGATCTGGCTATGCCCGGCACCAATACTGTTGGTGTGAATCAGGCTAACCTTTTTGTTCAGTGCATTGAAACCGCGCTGGGCGGTGAAGTGGTTATCCGTCCTGTGCTGTCCAGCAGCGATCAGGAGCTCAATGATGCGACCTATTACAACTCCACCGGCGCTCAGCTTAACACTGACTGCACCTATCTGAACTTCGGCTGGAACCCCGACTGGGGCGATCCTAACAACTATCTGGATCAGCTGATTCCCGGCGGTTATATGGTAAAGGGCTTTGGCATTTACTCCTAAGAGAGGCTTTGCCTCACCGCGGTGAAATAAAATTCATGCTTACAGGAGAATGGCGACCCCATTCTCCTGTAAGCATATGAGGGGTGTGAAAAACGATATGGGAAAATATTTAGTAAAACGAATCCTGCGCGGCATCCTGTCCATCATTGCGGTGGTAGCGATTGTCATGATGCTGGTATACGCCTTGGTGGATCGCGACAGAATATTTGCGGCAGATGGACAGTTCACTAAGACAGCGAATAACGACCGTGTTACCTATATGTATCAGAGGTGGGAAGAGTACGGCTATCTGGACTATGTAACATACAATGATTACCTCAATCAGCTGGTTCAGGACGGCGAACTGGACGAGGAAACCCGTTCGCTTGCCGGCGGGATTGGCCGTACGCCAGATAAGGATGATCCTTTAGTAGCGGAATACGTAGCGAAATTTACCGAGCATTACGAATCTCAGGGCTATGAAGTTATACGGCTGGAAGCGAAGCAGGAGAGCCGCCGCAACCCCAAGCTGGCTAACGGCGGTCAACAGCAGCTGTTTGCGTCCAAGGACGTGCCGCTGTTGAACAGAATGCTGGATTATTTTACCAGTATTCTGCATTTCGACAACATTAACCGGGTGAAAGAGGACGTTGGCGAGCGGGGGCTTACTTTCACCTGGTATGATCCGGTCTACGGCGGGGAAAAATTTTCACCTGCTATTATTGGCAATGGCACAGAACACAAATACCTTTTTTATATGAACGACCAGTTCCCCTATTTCCATCAGAATATGCTGACCATCCAACTGGGTACCTCCTATTCCATTACCCGCGGTTTGGATGTGTTCCACACGTTGACCCGGAGCCAGGGCACCTATGTCCTTTCTGATGTCACTTACCCCACGGGCCATGTGGAATCAAGCGCAGATGACCTGCATACAGCAACCTATCGGGCGGGTTCCCGTACGGCCGTTGCCACAAACGAAACCCGTTTTATTGATGACTATACCGATGTTGCCACACACCGCCGTGCGCCATCCAAGATTGGTTTTTCCTTTATTAATGGAATCATTTCCACTTGCATGGCCTATTGTATAGGATTGCCGGTTGGTGTCGCTATGGCGCGAAAAAAGGATAAGCTGATTGATAAAATCGGTACGGTTTACATCATTTTTATAATTGCTGTACCTTCCCTTGCCTATATCTTTCTGTTTAAATCCATTGGAGGACGACTCGGCCTTCCTACGACTTTCGATATGGAGTCCGGAGGCAAGCTGATGTTCGTTCTGCCGATTATATCACTGGCGCTGCCTTCCATTGCAGGCTTGATGAAGTGGCTGCGCCGGTATATGATTGACCAGATGAACTCGGATTATGTCAAGTTTGCCCGGTCCGGCGGCTTAACAGAAAATGAGATATTTACGAAGCATATCCTAAAAAATGCGGTGATTCCCATTGTCCATGGCGTTCCCGGCTCACTGCTTTTTGCCATGACAGGCGCGATTATTACAGAGCGCGTGTATGTGGTGCCTGGCGCCGGTAACGTGCTGACGGAAGCCATTAACAAGTATGACAACGGAGTCATTGTGGGCGTGGCGTTGTTCTACGCGATTTTGAGTGTAACGTCCATTATCCTGGGTGACATCCTCATGGCCACGGTGGATCCGCGGATTTCGTTCTCGACAAAGGATAGGTGAGCGTTATGGATTATGATTACAAGAAATTGGGCCTCAGCGAGGCGGAGCTGTTTTCTGAGGTTAATCACAGCGATCTGGAATCCGAAAAAATCACCGCGCCCCGTTACTCCTATTGGAGCAGTGTGTTTCGGGTCTTTTTCCGCAAGAAGTCGAACATTATTATTTTGAGCCTGTTAGGTGTTGTGATTTTGTTCGCTTACGTGTATCCCACGCTGGTGCCATACGACCAGTTCGCGAATCTGACCCGGCCGGAAACGCAGCACCTGATGCCCGGACCGGCCATGAAACTGCTGGGCAACTCCATTCACTGGATTTTGGGTACCGGTGGTGCCGGCAACTCCACTTTTGATGCCATCTGGTTTGGTTCTCGGATCTCGATTTCTCTGGCATTTATCTGCGCGGCCATCAATATGACGATAGGCGTTATCGTTGGAGCGATTTGGGGCTTTTCTAAGAAGGTGGACATGGTGATGATGGAGGTGTACAACATTATCGCCAATGTACCCTTTATCCTCGTAATCGCCGTGTTGGTTATGATCTTTAGCCCAAGCTTTATGACACTGGTATTTGCCATGACGATCGTCGGCTGGTTAGGCATCGCCTATACCATAAGAATACAGGTGGTTATTATCCGTGACCGGGAATATAATTTGGCATCCCGGTGCTTGGGAACCAGCACGGTAAAGATTGCTATGAAGAACATCCTGCCCTTCATGACCAGCATCATCGTGACTCTTCTGGCTACGGAGATCCCCTCCTATATCTCTTATGAGGTATTCCTGTCCTACATCGGTCTGGGCATGACCGAGGTAAGTCTTGGCCGGTTGATTTTTGAGGCGCAGAGCGCTATGGTTACCAAGGGATGGGGCTTTGAGTTTTGGAGCCCAGTAGCCATTGCTGGTATTATCAGCGTGGTGCTGTACGTGGTGGGTCAAAACTTAGGCGACGCGTCCGACCCGCGGACACATATGTAAGGGGGAGCGCCATGGAAGAGAAAAAGGTATTGCTGTCCGTTAAGGACCTGCATGTGAAATTCCGCGTCCGTGGTCGTATATTGACCGCAATCCGAGGTATTTCCCTGGATATCTACGAGAACGAATCCATAGCCATCGTGGGCGAATCCGGTTCCGGGAAGTCTGTGTTTACCAAGACTTTTGCAGGGATGCTGGACTCAAATGGCTTCGTCAGTGATGGAAGTATTGTTTTCAACGATGAAGAGCTGGTTGATATCCACTTGAAGCTGACGGCCTCCGCGCAGAAGAGCATGGAGGAGTCAATATCCGCATTGAACGAGTCTTCCCGCCTGGAGCTGGGCTCCGCGACATATCAGAAGATGCTGGAGCTGGAGAGCGAGAAGCGCCAGCGCGGCGAAATACCCGAAGAAGAGCGGTGGAAGGCCGAGGAAGAGCGTCTGGCCCTGGTTGCCAAGCGTACGGATGCATTCAACCTTAAACAGACACTGGATCCCACCAAAGACAAGGCGAAGATCCGGGAAACCAGCCGTTTAATTAATCGGTTGGATAAGGAAATCAAGGAGCATGAGGCGCGCCAAAAGCAGGTCGCTCGGGCCCAAAAGTCCGCTGCCGCTGCCGATACAGCCTTTAATCAGCGTATCGACAAGGAGTACGCAGCTTTAAAGGCACGGTACGAAAAGGAGATCCAGGGTGAAATCTCGCTGGAAGTAAAAAAGCGAAACGAGATTCTTGCTAAAGAGATATACCTCTCCACTGGCCGCTATGGTATGCGCCAGGAGATGAAAATGCGCAAGCAGCTGTTGGAGGCATTGAAAAAGGCCATGCAGCTGGGTGTGGATCTCTCGAACGAAGGCCAGCTGAATACGATTTTTGAGGACATCGTATTTCGGGTGCGCTATTTGGATGAGACGCCGGATGACATTCATGGCACTTGTATCCTTAACCTGGCCAAGGTGCGCTATCCGAAGGATTGGTGCCGCATTCGGGGCCGCCGGATTGCTACTGTGTTCCAGGACCCGATGACCAGTCTCAACCCCATTATTACTATTGGTAAGCAAATTACGTCTATTATCTTAAAGCATCAGGATTGTACCGAGGTGGAAGCCCGGCATCGAGCCTTGGAGCTGATGCAGAAGGTGGGCATTCCTAATGCCTCGGCCCGGTTTGACGACTACCCCTTCCAGTACTCCGGCGGTATGCGGCAGAGAATTGTCATTGCCATCGCTCTGTCCTGCCAGCCTAAGATCCTGATCTGCGATGAGCCAACCACGGCCTTGGACGTGACGATCCAAGCGCAGATTCTCCAGTTGATCAAGGATTTGCAAAAGGAGTTCAATTATACCATTGTTTTTATCACCCACGATCTGGGGGTAGTGGCAAACATAGCTGACCGGGTGGCGGTGTTGTACGCTGGGCAGGTAATTGAGCTCGGCAACGTAGAGGAGGTCTTTTATGACCCCCGGCACCCCTATACTTGGGCGCTGCTCAGTTCCCTGCCGCAGTTGGCCCAGAGGAATACCAAGCTCTATTCTATTACAGGAACCCCGCCTTCTTTGTACAACAGTATCGTGGGCGATGCCTTTGCGCCGCGGAATCCTCATTGTCTGAAGATTGATACGCTGATGGAGCCGCCTATGTTCCAGGTATCGGAGACACATTTTGCCAAGACATGGCTGCTGGATGAGCATGCTCCGAAGATCGAGAAGCCGGAGAGCATCCAGGATATCCATGAGAAGCTTGTCAAAGCGTTCAATATTTAGGGGGGAGGATAGAATCGTGGCTACATTAAAACAAGACAAGGAAAGAGCGGACCGGGGAACATACCTGCCGGAGCATGGCCCCATTGATGAGAAGAGCGGCAAGGAGATCCTCCTGTCCCTGAAAAATGTGGATATTACCTTCGGCAAGGGAGAGGCCGCAGTCCGCGCTGTTCAGAACGCAACCTTTGATATTTACAAGGGGGAAACCTTTTCTCTGGTAGGTGAGTCTGGTTCCGGAAAGACCACCGTGGGGCGTGCGGTTATCCGGGTTAATCCACTGGCTGGTGGGGAAATTCAGTACAAGGGCGTACGCATTTCCGGTAAGATTCCACACGCTCTGGACCGGGAGGTCATCCGAAATATTCAGATGGTATTTCAGGATCCTGCCGCATCTTTGAACGAGCGGGCTACCGTGGATTATATTATCTCCGAAGGCCTGTACAATTTCCACCTGTTTGACAACGAGGCCGACCGTGTGCGGCGAGTGGAAGAGATGATTAATGAGGTGGGCCTGCTGCCTGAGCACCTGACCCGTTATCCCCATGAGTTCTCCGGCGGTCAGCGTCAGCGTATCGGTATTGCCCGGGCTATGGTTATGGAGCCGGAGCTGGTAGTGGCGGACGAACCTATCTCCGCTCTGGACGTGTCCATCCGCGCCCAGGTGCTCAACCTGATGAAGAAGTTCCAGGAGGAGAAAAACCTGACCTACCTCTTCATCGCCCACGATCTGTCGGTGGTGCGCTTCATTTCCGACCGCATCGGCGTTATCTATAAGGGCCGGATCGTGGAAGTGGCGGAGGCGGAGGAGCTGTTTAACTTCCCCCTGCACCCCTACACCCACTCGCTGATCTCCGCGATCCCCATCCCGGACCCCAAACTGGAGAAGAACAAGGTGCTCTACACCTATGATCCTTCCATCCACGATTACTCCACAGATCAGCCGGAATTGGTATGCATCGGCCACGACCACTATATTTACGGCAATCAGAAGGAGATTGCAGAGTACAAGGCCATCCGAGAGAGGGACATTCCTGTTAAGCCCATTCAGATCGTTGATTCCAATGCATCGGAGCAGAGAGCTTCCAGTGCAGAGATGGCGGCTGAAGCAGTGGTGGAAGATGACGTTTCCATGATCCATCCGCGCCATGATACCGGAAGCCTTTGGTATACACTGGTGTCTTTCCTGCTGCCGATCCTGGGACTTATTGCCGCTGTAACGTTTAAGCATTTTCATCATTTCCGCAATTATAAGGCATGCAGGAAAGGTGCAATTGCTGGCTTTATATTCTTGGCGGCGCTTGTAGTGATTTTCCTTCTGTTACTGTTGATTACGGTGATGTGATTTGAAGCGTGAGGCCAGAGACAAACGAGATTTACCGCATCCCAAGCCGGTAGAACGTATTGAGCTGAATGAAGAGAATGCCGGGCGAAAACTGATAATTGCTGTTGTACTGCTTTTGTTTGGCGCAGGAATGCTGGTATATGCCTTTATGGGGCTGTTGACTCCAGAGACAGGATGGCAGACTATTGAGGTAAGTGGTTCGGGTGGTCCCAGTTGTGGGGAAGAGTTTATTTTCCTCTACGAGTTGAATAATTCAGCGGAAGCAAAGATGGTAACGGATATCTATACGGATGCTTGTCAAAAGGCGTTCCGGTTATTCAACAGCGATCAGGAATATGAGGATGTAACCAATGTTCGAACCATCAATCTGCATCCTAATGAGGTATTGGAGATAGACGAAGGCCTGTATAAGGCCCTGGCCTGTTTTCCGGATAGTGGGCGGCGGGAGCTGTATCTGGGGCCGGTTTATACGCGGTATGACGACCTGTTTTTCTGCGAGGATGATTCCCAGCTGGTGGATTTTGATCCCCGGCTGAACGAAGCAGTTCGTCAGGAGTATGGTGAGATTGCGGCTTTTGCCGGAGATGCGCAGGCGATTGATCTGGAGCTGCTGGAGAATAACCGAATTTGCCTGCGAGTGTCAGATCATTATCTTGCCTACGCTCAGGAGAACGGGGTGGATCGCTTCATTGACTTCTCCTGGATGCGCAACGCCTTCGTTGCGGACTATCTGGCTGACGCATTGGCCGCCGAAGGGTTTACTAAAGGGACTCTGAGCAGTTATGACGGCTTTACTCGGAACCTGGATGTCCGGGAAACGGATTATTCCTTTTCGATTCTGGATCTGTGGGACCAGGCTGTCTGTCCTGCGGCAACGATGCATTACCAGGGACCTCAGAGCTTGGTGACGCTGCGGGATTACCCCTTGAATGACAGCGAGCGCTGGAGATTCTATGAATTAAAAACAGGGGAGGTCCGTACCCTTTACTTGGATATAGCAGATGGATTCTGCCGCAGCGCGGTTCACAGTCTGACCTGCTACTCCACTGACCAAGGGTGCGGCGAGACGCTGCTGGCGATGCTGCCGGTGTATATCGCCGACGGGCTGCTGCCGGAAGAGCTGGCGCGGCTGGCTGAAGAAGGTGTGCAGTCCATCTACTGTCAGGACCGAGTGATCTGGCACACCGACCCGGCGCTGGAGCTGGAAGGGCTCTTCACCCGGGAGGATGTGCAGTACACGGAGGCCCTGCTGAAACCGTAAATAAAGACCATTGCGCCGCGCCGGAAGCGTCTGCTCCGGCGCGGCCTGTTTGAAGGAGAGATTGGCATGAAGAAACTCTGGGGCCTCGCCCTGCTGGGTGCCCTGCTGCTGGGGCTGACGGCCTGCGGGGATATAGGGCTCATCAGCGGCGAGGACGGGCCCGTCGCCGTTTACATGGATGACGCCGCCGGCGGAGAGGATGGCGTCCCCGGTGAAGCGGAGGACCTGCCGGAAGAACCGGAAGACCCGCCGGTGTCTGACGCCTCCGATGACGGAGAGGACCTGCCCTATGAAGACGGCCTGCCGGGCATCGATGAGGACGGCACCTACAACAGCGCGGAGGACGTGTCCCTGTACCTGTACACATTCGGGCACCTGCCGAACAACTATATCACCAAAAATGAGGCCCGGGACCTGGGCTGGACCGGCGGTTCGGTGGAGCGCTACGCTCCGGGCTGCGCCATTGGCGGGGACAAGTTCGGCAACCGGGAGGGCGTGCTGCCAGAGGGGACCTACCATGAGTGCGACATCGATACCATCGGCGAGAGCAGCCGGGGAGCCAAGCGGCTGGTCTATGCCGATGACGGGCGGATCTATTACACCGGGGACCACTATGAAACCTTCGAGCTGCTGTACGGGGAGGAATAGCCATGGCGGAATGGGAGACGGTAATCCTGGACGGCGAGAAGATGATCAGCCGCCGGGAGGCCCACGACCACCTGACGGAACGGCTGGGCCTGCCGGAGTACTACGGCAGGAACCTGGACGGGCTGTACGACCTGCTCACCGAGCGGCAGGGTCCCACCCGGATCGTGATCCGGCAGGGGGATACCCTGCTCTCCTGGCTGGGGGACTACGGCAAGGCGCTGATTCAGACCTTACTGGACGCCGACCGGGCCAACCCGGGGCTGGAAGTGCTGTTTTCGGAAGAGTAAGACGGCGCGCACCATACAAGGGTGCGCGCCGCTTTCTGCTCAGAAGTAGAACAGCTCCTCAAATTTTTTGTCCAAAGCGATACACAGCACCAGGGCCAGCTTGGCGGTGGGGTTGAACTGTCCGGTTTCAATGGAGCTGATGGTATTGCGGGACACGCCTACCAGCTCCGCCAGGGCGGACTGGGAGAGGCCCCGCTCCGTCCGGGCATCCTTGAGGCGGTTCTTCAGAATCAGCTTGTCGTCCATCACGCCGCTCTCATAAAAAACTGGCAGAGGTAGAACAAAGCCAGCAGGGTGCAGAGGGACGCCCAGAAAATATCGGATTTCTTCCGGCTTTTCACACACCGGAAGAGGAACCCGGCGGCGCTCATGCCCGTAATCAGGGCCAGGAGGTCCGCAGCAGGCTGGCCTCGGGCAACCTTGACAAGAAACAGCGCCAGGGCCAGCAGCAGGCCGCAGCCCAGGGCGAAGGAGTCCTCCCGCAGGCGCAGGTTCCGCTCCCGCTCGTCCATAAAGGCTGCGGCGTTCTCTTCCCGGCTCTTCTGCAAAATTTCATCTTTATCCATGACGGTCCCTCCTCAGATATATGAGATTATTTCTTTGTTGAACAGCCCCAGAAACAACAAGCCCGCCTGGGCCGCCAGCCTTCCCGCCTTTTCCAGGACCTGCTTCTCGTACTCGCCGCCTCCTTGGTTCTCCGCCCGGGCGCGGGCCAGGATGTCGTTTTTGTTCATGGCGATGCCTCCTTTGTAATGCCAAGTTTGCTTGGCATTACGATTCTACTACTGCCAAGTGTACTTGTCAAGATGGAATGCAAAATTTTCTTGGCAGGCCCCTTTGCCGGCGGGCCGGCTTGCTTTTTTCCTTCGTTTCTTGTATAATGTCCGGCAGGATATGATGAGAGCCGTTTTGCCCGCTGCTGTATACGGCGGCGGCAAAACATGGCGGCTGCTTCCGGCCATTTTGCTCGGAAGCCATATGATAAAAAGGAGGCGCGGAACGTGCAGATTATCGTAAGCGGCGGTTTTCTTTCCGAGAGGGAGCAGGACGCCTATGTCCGCCATATTACCCGAAAGTGCCCCGCCAGCGCTATCGAAAAGCTGTATCTGGAGGTCCACGAGAACCACGTGGACGCCCGGTACACCCTCCACCGCTGCCGGGAGCTGCGGAAGATGGGCGGCTACTGCATCAGCGAGCCGGCTACCTGGAACAGCGCCAAGCAGGCGGAGTATCGGGACATGCTGCCCAACCGGCTGGAGGGGGAGAGCTGATTGAAACCACAGAGAACGGTCCTGCTATATATGTTCTGCCTGCTCCTTCTGACCGCCTGCGTCGGACAGAAGGAGGAACCGGCGGAAACCGACTGGACGCCCGCCCAGATGGTCCAGGCCGTTTGGGATTCCCAGCCTGCGCTGGAGAGCCGTCTGCTGGACTGCGGCGACGCCGATTTCATCCCCTACCTGCGGGACACCCTGGGGCTCGACCCAGCGGATGTGGAGGACGGCGCGGTCCTCTACGCCGGTGGCGTCCATGTGCAGGAAATTGGAATTTTTCGCCTGACGGAAGCCGCAGATGCGGATCAGGCGGTCAAAGCCCTGGCGGACTATCAATACGCCCGCTCCGGAGCCTTCGCAGGCTACTCTCCGGAGCAGTATGCCATTGCGGAAAAGGCGGCGGTCATCCGGCAGGGCGGCAACTACGTCGGGATGCTCATCGTTCCAGACCAGGACGCGGCCCGGGACGCTTTTGCGGGCTGCTTCCTCCTGCCCCCGCCGGAGCCGGAGGAACCGCCTTCCATCCCCGAGCCTGCTGCGGAGAAGACGGAACCTGCGCCCCTGCCGGAGTCTGAATCGGAGCCGGTCCCCGAGCCGGAGCCGGTCCCCGAGCCGGAGCCGGTCCCCGAGCCGGAGCCGGTCCCCGAGCCGGAACCGGAGTCTGAACCTGAGCCCGACCCTGTTCCGGAACCCGATCCGGAACCTGCGCCGGAGCCCGACCCGGAACCGATCCCGGAGCCCGAGCAGCCTCCCGCCCGGCCGGAGGGCCCCTGGACGTACAACGGGGCGCGTATTGCGGAGGCGTGGCGCAGCGGCAGCCGGGAGGGCCTATGGGAGCAGGATCTGGCGATTCTGGACGCACTGGCGGGCATCCCCGCGCTGGCGGACGAGAGCCTGTCGGACTACGACCGGGAGCTGGCACTCCACGACTGGATGGTTGACTGGGCGGAGTACGACCCCGGCGCGCTCACCAGCGGCCCTGTCGGGGACCCCATGCCGGATAACGACAACCCCTACGGCTTCCTTACCGGGCGGAAGGGCATCTGCCTGGGCTACGCCTCCACCTTCCAGCTGCTGATGGACCTCAGCGGCATCGAGTGCGTCACAGTCCGGGGCATGTCCCACGGCGGCACGTCGGAGCACGCCTGGAACCTGGTGAAGCTGGAGGAGGAGTGGTACGCCGTGGATGTCACCTGGGACGACCCGGTGGCCTCCTTCCCGGTTTCCCGGGCCATGGCCCATCAATATTTCAATGTGACCAGCGAATTCCTGCGCCTGCACGATCATCAATGGGATGAATCCGGCGTTCCGGAAGCGTCAGGGGAGGCCCTGGCCTGGGCGCCCTGACAAATTGTCAGAAAAAATCTGCGGATTCACAGAACTTTTACTTGCGAAACAGGGCGCATTCGAGTATACTAGTATCCGTTGAGCCAAAACAGGGGACAACCATCCCCGGCAATCACAAAAATCATCGCCGCCGCTTCCCTTCACCGTCCGGCGGCAGAAAATTTTGGAAGGAATGAACAACACATGAGCGCATCCAGAGAAAAGAAAAAACGCCAGGAGCTTTTAGCTAACGGCGCGGCCGACCCCAAGGCGGCCCGGGCGGCGGAGCAGAAAGCCGCTGAGCGGAAGTCCAATATCCTCTACGCAACCGTAGCCATTCTGTTCGTCATTGTGGCGGCGGGCCTTTGGTTCTATAACTCCGGCATTATCCAGCGCAGTCAGACCGCCGTCACTATCGACGGGGAGAAGTACAACGCGGCCGAGACGTCCTACTACTACGGTCAGGTCTACCAGAACTACGCCAGCTTCTACAGCGCCATGGGCATGGACCCCACCGGCCTGAAGAGCCAGCCCTACGGCGGCGAGGACGGCAAAACCTATGACGACTTCTTCAAGGAATCCGCCGTGGACAACATGAAGTATATCCACGCCGCCGTCAAGGCCGCCAAGGAGGCAAACATCACCCTGGACAGCGACGACGAGGCGGTTGTAAAGGCCAACGTGGACAGCATGAAGTCCGCCGCCGCCAACAGCGGCTACGGCTACAGCGCCTATCTGAAGGCCATGTACGGCGCGACCATGACATCCTCCGTCTTCGAGTCCTGCCTGCGGGACCAGGTCCTGGCCGGCAAGTATGCGGAGCAGTACGGCGAGGAGAACTTTGTTTACTCCGATGAGGACATCCAGGCGTACTACGAAGAGCATAAGGACAGCTATGATGTGATCGACGGCGCCTATATCACCATCGACAGCGCCCCCGAGGCCAAGACCGATGACGAGGGCAACGCCGTTGAGGCCACCGAGGTGGAAGTTGCCGCCGCCCGGCTGGCTGCCATGGATACCGCCAACAAGATTCTGGCCGACTTTGAGGGCGGTCAGAGCCTGGAGCAGCTGGCCGAGGCCAAGGAGCTGCCCTACTCCACCACCATTTCCGGCGCGTCCACCACCTACGGCGAGTGGTTCTACAGCGCGGCCCGCAAGGCCGGCGACGCCGAGATCATTGAGGACGACGCCAACAGCAAGATCTATGTTGCCCTCTTCAATGGCCGTGAGCGGGACGCCAGCCTGGACTACAGCGTCCGCCATGTTCTGGTGACGGCGGAGAACCTGGACCTCCCCGAGGGCGAGGAGGCCACCAACGAGCAGATTGAGGCCAAGGCCAATGAGCTTCTGGCCAGCTGGGACGGCACGGAGGATGGCTTCGCCGCCCTGGCCAAGGAGCACTCCCAGGACGGCAGTGCCGAGACGGGCGGCCTGTATGAGAACGTGCCCAAGGGCCAGATGGTGGCATCCTTCCAGGATTGGTGCTATGCCGACGGCCGCAAGAGCGGCGACACTGGCATTGTCCAGAGCCAGTACGGCTACCACATCATGTACTTTGTGGGCTACGGCGACACCGAGTACTGGCGCTACGCCTGCGAGAACCAGCTGCGCAGCGATGATGAAAACGCCTGGCGCACCAGCCTCATTGAGGCCACTCCCGCCGAGGTTAACGAAAGCGGCATGAAGTACGTCGGCTGATCGGCCGGTTACGGGCGCGGGGGGGGCCGCGGCGGGGGCCGGCCGGCCGCGCCGCCG
>VSNB01000259.1 GCA_009774055.1 Clostridiales bacterium | reverse complement strand
GTCTTTGACCCTGACAATGAGACGCTGAACACCACGCTGGATATGGAGTACAGCACGGACGGCGGCAAGACCTGGAAGCCCTGCCCAAATCCGCTGGACGTGTCCGATCTGGCTGGGAAGGATGTTCTTATCCGCTACCCCGGCAAGGGTGACGGCCTGCCCGGTGAGACGGTTACGGTGAAGATTCCCGACCGCCGCAAGGCTCCCAGCGTGGGCCATACCGATGAAACCCGGCAAGGCCGGAATGACGGCACTCTCACCAAGACGGATAAGACCATGGAATACCGGCTCCTGCCTGACGGCAAGTGGACCGCTATCACCGGTGAAACCGTGAGGGGACTGGCCCCCGGCACCTACGAGGTCCACTATGCGGCCACGTCCTCCGAAATGGCCTCCCAGGTCCAGAAGGTCACGATTCCACGACATGGAACTAATGAACGAGGTGTCCCGCCAGATTCTCAAGTGTGTCGACTATAACGATGCTATCAACAAAGCCATGCAGGAAAACTAGCAGGCGCACCGGAACAAACCGGCGCGCCTGCTGTTTTTGATATGTAGGTTTTACTCTTTCGGCTCCGACCGCTCCAGCTTCCAGCGGGCGTCCTTGATGGTAAGGGTCCGCTGCTTCTTCTTGCCGCTGACCATCCGCTCCCGGATGGCGCGCCCCGTAGGCGTAGCAGCCAGGCCGCCCAGGGCTGTCTCCCGCAGCTCCATAGGCAGGCGGCGGCCCACCTCGCCCATGGCGTCGATGACCTCGTCCACCGGGATGCGGCTCTCAATGCCCGCCAGGGCCATGTCGGCGGCGGCCACGGCATTCACCGCACCCACCACGTTGCGCTTAATGCATGGCACCTCCACCAGGCCCGCCACCGGGTCGCAGGCCAGGCCCATCAGATTCTTCAGCGCCATGGCCACCGCATGGCACAGCTGCTCCGGCGTACCGCCCCGCAGGCACACCAGGGCCCCCGCCGCCATGGCGGAGGCGCTTCCGATCTCCGCCTGGCACCCGCCGGCGGCGCCGGAGATACAGGCCCGGTAGGCGATCACCGCGCCGATGCCGCTGGCAGTAAACATGGCCTCCAGCACCTTCTCCTCCGGCAGATTCTCCCGCCAGTAGAGAGGGATCAGCACCGCCGGAAGCACCCCGCAGGCCCCCGCCGTAGGCGCGGCCACCACCCGGCGCATGCAGGCGTTGCTCTCCCCCATGGCCAGAGCCTCGGCTACCACCTGGGCCATGAACTCCCCACCGATGGGCGATTTTTCCGCATAGTCGTGCATCAGCTTGCCCTGGCCCCCGGCCATACCGCTGAGACTGCGGCGGTCGCCGGTGTAGACCTCGCTGGCCTCCTTCATGGTGTGCCAGTTCAGGGCCATCTTGTCCATGGATTCACTCCGGGACACCCCCCGGTTCTCCATATCCGTCTCCAGGATGATCTCCCAGAACCGCTTGCCCTCCCGCCGGGCGGCGGCGACAATTTCCTGCATAGAGTCCAGATTCATGGTCAATCCTCCTTCACGTAGTGGATGACCTGGAGAATACCCGGCTGCTTCTCTATCAGCTCCACGATATAGCCAGGCACCGGGTCGTCCGTCTCAATAATCATCATGACGTTGCCGCCCTTGGCGCTGCGGTGCATGCTCATGTTGGCCACGTTCACCCGGGCCAGGGACAGGGCCGTGGACACGTCGGAGAGGTTGCTCTGGTTGTCCAGATTCTGGATAATCAGGGTGTGGTAGTCCCCGGAGAAGCTGACGTCCACGCCGTCCAGCTTGTCCACCATGATCCGTCCCCCGCCGACGGAGCTGGCCTGCATCTTCATCTTCCGCCCCGCCTCGCCGGTGACCACCATCTTCACGCTGTTGGGATGGGCGTCCCGGAGGTCGATCTCCTCGAAGCTGAACTTCAGCTTGCGCTTGGCGGCGATCTCGAAGCTGTTGGGAATGTCCAGATCGTCGGTTGCCATGCCCAGCAGGCCCGCGATCAGCGCCTTATCCGTGCCGTGGCCCACGCCGGTTTCGGCGAAGGAGCCGTGGAGATACAGCTCGGCCTTCGCCGGCTTCTCCCCCAGCAGGGTCCGGGCCATGCGCCCGATGCGCACGGCTCCCGCAGTGTGGGAACTGGAGGGGCCCACCATGATGGGGCCCATAATGTCAAATACGTCGATCATGACCGGTCCTCCCCCCGTCAATCCGTCCCGGCGGCTAAACCGCCAGCTCCTTGCTGCACGCCACAGCCATGGACCCCGCCCCGATGTGGCAGGCCACGCTCAGCGACAGCTTATCCATATGGATCTCATATCCGGGGAACCGCTCCTGAAGTTCCCTCTTCCACTCCTGCGCCGCCTCCTCCGAGCAGGTGTAGGCGGCAGAAAGATGGACCTTTTTGCCGGCGAACCGCTCCCGGACATCCTTCTCCATAGCGTCCAGCATGATCTTCTTGGCGGACTTCCAGCCCCGGGCCTTGGCAAAGGCGTCCAGCTTCGCCCCCTGGATCTGGAGCACCGGCTTGATGTTCAGCACCGTGCCGATAGCGGCGCCGGCGGCGGTGACCCGCCCGCCCTTTTTCAGGTACTTCAGCGTGTCCACCGTAATGTAGATGCTTGCCTCCAGCCGCTCCCGCATCAGCGCGTCATGGATCGTCTGCCCGTCCATGCCCGCTCGGGCCATTTCCAGCGCATCCAGAACGGACTGCCGCTGGGTAATGGAAATGCGCTGGTTGTCTACCACAAAGACCCGGTCCTTGTAGTCGGCGGCCAGCATCCGCGCCGTCTCGCAGGAGGCGGACAGGCCGCTGGACATGGGAATATAGACCACCTGGTCGCAGCTCTCCAGCACCTGCTCCCACAGGTCGGTGACGTCCCCCGGGGCGGGCTGGGAGGTGGAAATGTCCGCATCCTCCGCCAGGCGGCGGTAGAACGCCTCCTGGGTCAGGGTGATGTCCTCGAAGAACAGCTCCTCGTTGATATAGAAGGGCATGGGCAGCACCCGGACGCCCAGCTCCTTCCCTGCGGCCTGGGTGATGCCGCTGTTGCTGTCGGTAACAATTGCTACGTGTGCCATATTAATAATAACTCCTCTTTCGCCTGATAGCGGTATTTTCAGCGTCCGGATTCATCTATACCATAGACCAGGCGGACTGTCAAGGGGAATTCCTCGCAGCGGATACCGGCATTTTACCAGAATTTTCTCCCCCGTTCACAGCCTATTTTCAGCCAAAAACACACTCAGGCCGGTTCCAGCGCGCTATGGAGCTTGTCGGTAATCGCCCCCTGGAACAGGGGCGTGGAATGTCCGTGGAGGGTTTCCAGTCCGCCGGCGGCCATGCGTGTGTCGATCTGCCCGCCCATGAACAGGTCCAGGTCCAGAATGAATTTCACCTCCGGGTCCTGGGGGGCATTGGGCGCGTTCTGCTTGACCATGCCGGGCCCCGCATGAATCTTGGCCCGGCAGGTGCTGTCCAGGTTCAGCTCCACGTCCACGGAACACTTCCTGGCGGAACGCTCGTCCACGTCCTCTTCCGCCAGCACGCCCAGGTAAGGGGCAGCGATCAGCTCCCGCCAGGGCTCCCCCTCCAGCTCCAGCGCCCGCCGGGAAAAGATATTCACATACCGGAGCCCGATCCGCTCAAAGAAGGCGGGCTTGTAGATCCGGATAAAGTGGACCAGCGGCAGATCGAACTGCTTGCCGAAGCTCTCCCAGCCGGTATACGCCACGGTGGACAGGGAGATAAAACTGCTGGTCAGGTTCAGCTTCCAGTGCCCGTCGGCGGAGATAAAATTGTGATTGATCACCGGCTTCGGGGTTTCCACCTTTGCGCCGGGGGTGCCCAGTCCGGTGATCTTGGCGGCGGGCCGCTCCTCCTTGGCGGTGTAGCGGGGAAACATCCCCCGGACGGCCTCCTGGAAATCCACCGGCTCCCGGGCCCCGATGGACAGAATGGCGGGAAAGCGGAGCTGGCAGATCACCTCGGCCAGCTGGGGCTTATCATAGCGGACGCGGGGGTTTTCAGAATACAGCATGGATCATCCCTCCTCACAGACTTTTTCCCTATTGTATCCCGTACGGAGGAAAAAGTCAAACAAAAAAGCCGGCGCGGGGTAACGTGGGCAGCAGCAACAAGAAAAGCGGCCCCTGCGGGGACCGCTCCTTTGACTATGCCGGTTCGTCCGGAATATATTCCAGAATATCCTCTACCCGGCAGTCTATAGCAACAATCAAAAATAAAGCCAAAAGTTGACAGCGGTGGTATAACAGAGGCAGGAGATGATGGTATGCTACA
>VSNB01000258.1 GCA_009774055.1 Clostridiales bacterium | reverse complement strand
ACCCTTGACCGTTTACCCGACACAGCAGGTAGACGGTCTTTTATTTTGCCAAGAAGGAGGTCAAACACGATGGACAAATCACGCGAGGAATTGGAAAAGGAGTATGCCGAGGCCACCGCCAAGCTGGAGCAGTACCAGCACCGGGGCCAGCGGTATGGGCGTGGGGATTGCCGTCACCCTTGTCATGGAGCGCAAAGTCGGCGCACATTCCCTCCGCCACAAAGTTATCTTTGGCGAATGACCGGACAAGTGCCAACTGCTCCGCCCTGGACAACTCCACGGGAAGGGCAACTTCGATTTCGCGGGCAAGTTGGGCGTCGCTGGATTTCTCTATCTGCTCCACGGAGTTCCAAAGCGTGGAGCGGTCTTGAAACTCTGGCGGGGCGTGGGCGGGCAGTATAATCTCCGTATGGACGATGCCGGGTTTATGCGTGTAGTCATGGGTCAGGCCGTCCCACTCATTCGTCAGCTTCTCACCGCTCCGGTAGGCGGCGGCAGCAACAGCCGAACGGCCCACGCTCCGCTTGATGATTTGAATGGGACAGTGAAAAATCGCTAAACCAGGTGGGCGTGGATATGCTCCTTGTCCACATGGACCCCGATCACCGTCTCGTACCCAGGCAGATGTTCTTTCGCAAACTCTGTGGCGATCTCCAGGGCCTGCTCCGGCGTGACCTCCCCTGGCTTGAAGGACTGGATGATGTGGTAATACTGCACACCGTCCTCCTTGCCATAGGCCCGCTTGGTATCCAGCATCTCCCGGCACTCCCGGCCTGGGTCGCAGTTCAGGTGGGCGGTGAGGACACGCTCCTCAGTCTTGTCCCCGTTGAGGACGTAGTTGATGCCCACGTCCAGGCGGCCCTTCCGGGCCAGGATCTACGTGACAGCCACAGTCTGTCCTCCAAAAAATAACAGCGAACTCAAACGAGTCCGCCGTCAATCTTAATATCGCTATTCTTTGTCAGGGGCCTGCCCATCATGAGCCAGCCACTTGCAATCTGTAATTTCCATGTCGGAGAAGACTGCCGTAAAAGAGGAATCCTCCGGGCTGCAAGCGTAAATGCCAAAGCAAATTTTACCCGCGCCCTTCCACATATGGCATACCCGCATCTGGGTAAACTGCTTCCCGTCCTGGGAACATTCGATGCAGTAGTCATCTTCCCTTCGGCTAAACCGATACCACATGGTTTTGACTTGCGCCGGGATAGCCGTAGTAGCCCAATCCGAATAACCATGATTGGTGACCACGCTGCCCAAGTGCTGAAACTCCTCATTTTCGTATTCCACAGACCCTTTGAGCCAGTTTTCACTGTCCAAGTACATCACGACACCGCATTGATCAAAGCGGTGGTGCGCTCCTGTGAAATCAGTCTTGACTACGAATGAGAAGAAGCGTTCTTCTGTTTCCAACTGGAGTACCGGGGCATTGTCGTTGCGGAAATGATAGTAGGTCCGTTGCCATAGGTCTGTGCCAGGTTTGGTTGTGATCTTGATTGTTCCATCTTCGATGGTGTAGTTTTCCGGCTCCCGTGTCCACCGCATTTTTCTAACATCAAACTCCAATTTCCTGTACCTCCACCTGCCAAAATGATGAGTTAATTATAACTCTCAGCAGGATTCTGTGCAAGAGGGGCATCTACTTTTTTGCGATCTGATACATCAGCTCGTAGACCTTATCCAGCAGGAACAGGCCCCGCTTGGCGTCCTTGGCCCTGGCGATTCCGGCGTTGACGCTGCGGGCGATCTGGTTAATATTGTTTCCGATGTGGTGGATCTCCGTCCGCAGTTCCTTGATCTCCTGGGAGGGCCGGGTACGGACGGGCATCCCTTCGATCAGCCGGACGAGGTAGGCCCTCCGGGAGAGGCCGCACTGCTTGGCCTGGGCTACCAGCCGCTGATACTGCGCCGGCGTCAGTTCAATGTGAACATGATGCCTGTTTTTATTATCTGCCTTGCTCATGCCTCCTCCTTATTTGCTTGGGAGCGGAGCCGGCTGCCTCCGCCTGGACTTCCTGCTCAAAAACCTTTTCCAAATCGAACACATTGCCATAGGGGACCCCCTTCCGGCTGTACGGTTTCATGGGCATGGGGATCTGTGCCTGCAGCTCCTTCAGCCTCTCCCAATACTGCGGGAGAAACTGATAAAAAGGCTCATGCTGAAAAGGAAATCTCTCAGCTTGAGAACCGGCAGAAGATTTTACTAAACCGAATCCGCAAGGAGGAGCGCAACGCCCGCACCAGCCGCCTGTGCCGCCACGGTGCGATTTTGGAGGGTGTGTTTCCCGCCGTCCTTGCCGCTGACGGCGAGGCGATCAGGGAGTTCCTGATTGCCCTTTCCCGCCTGCCGGGAGCGGAGGAACTTGCGAAAAAACCGCTGAACGCCGGAGACGAGGGGTAAGTCAATTCGGAGAATTGCGCACTTATACACCGTTCCGGTGCCGTGCGCCCTGCCGGGGGCTGTTGCGTCCTTGCGGACGCGATGGGGAGCTACACTCCCCAAACCCCTTGTGCACCAAGGAAAACAGAACATCCGCTTTGCGTCTATTCTGTTTTCCCTGGCCTATATCCTACGCCACCGACACGCTGAAAGGAGGTAAACCCGCATAGCGATTTTTCATTGTCCTATTCAAATCATCAAACGGAGCATCGGCAAATCCGCCGTAGCCGCTGCCGCCTACCGAAGCGGCGAACGGCTGACAAATGAGTGGGACGGCATGACCCACGACTACACGCATAAGGGCGGCATCGTTCACACAGAAATCATGCTGCCCGCCCACGCCCCGCCGGAATTTTCAGACCGCTCCACGCTCTGGAACTCTGTGGAGCAGATTGAGAAATCCAGCGATGCCCAGCTTGCCCGCGAAATCGAAGTTGCCCTTCCCGTGGAACTGCCCAGAGTGGAGCAGTTGGCACTTGTCCGGGCTTTCGTGAAAGCCCTTCAAGCGGAGAACGAAAATGGAGGACACGGCCATGAAAACTGACTACATCACCAGCGGCTCCACTCTGCCGCCGTACTTGGCCTATCCCCGGTTCCTGCTGGGCATGAATGTCCGGCTGACCGCAAAAGAGGTCTACGCGATCATGTTGGATATGACGCTGAACTCCGAGAACGTCCAGACGGACAAGCGCGGGCGGCGGTATCTGGCGTTCTTCAATAAGACCATCGCGGAGATCATCGACCGCACCCCCAGCACCGTGGCCCAAGCCTTGCGGGAGTTGGAGGATGCCGGGCTGGTGGAAAAGAAACTGATAGCCCTCCATACCCCCTATCACATTTACATCAAGTTACCGACAGGAGAGGACGAGCTGTGATTGTCCACATGAACTACCAGCAGTACCGGACGGCCCGTAGGCTGGTACATAGCTGTTGTAATTATGATTGCGGAAACTGTCTGCTTCTGGACGATGGTGAGGAATGTGTTTGCCCGCAGAGCATCACATACTCGCTGATCTGCAAATGGTTTCGGGCGGCAGTCCTGCCCTTGGACGGTGTACTGTATACGGCGCTGTTCCCCCAGGGCGGCATGAAGGTGTGCGCCGAGTGTCAACGCCTGTTTCGCCCTGGCTCTAACCGGGCTAAATACTGCCCTGCCTGTGCCTCCAAAGTCCACCGCCGCCAGAAAGTCGCCAGTGAACGGCGGCGCAGGGCATCAGGCGTGGATAATTAGGATTTTGAAAGCCTTGCAATTCAAGGGTTTTCCGGCGGTGATCAATAGGGGGGCTGATACTTTTCCTATCCAGCACCCCGGAAGGCCCTCTAAAGGCCCGCAACGGCGATTCTACAAAGGAGTTTTATCCTATGGCTGAAAACAGGAGATTTTACTATCTCAAACTGAAAGAAGGTTTCTACAACAGCGAGACAATGGTTGTCCTGGAAAGTATGCCGGACGGTCTGTTGTACTCGAATCTGCTGCTGAAAATGTACCTGATGTCGCTGAAAAGCGGCGGTATCCTCATGCTCAACGAGCATCTTCCCCATACCGTCCAAACCATTGCCACCTTCACCCGGCACCAGATCGGGACGGTAGAGAGGGCAATCAAGGTATTCATGGAATTTGGCCTTGTGGAAGTTTTGACGGATGGCGCTTTCTACATGGCAGACATTCAACTGCTGATTGGGCAGTCCTCCACCGAGGGCGAGAGAAAGAAGCGGGAGCGGACCCGGTTGCAGCGTCAAAAACTGCTGCCCTCCGGCAAAATGGACATTTGTCCACCCATAGACCCGGTGGACAAATGTCCCCCTATATTAGGGCCTACTGAAAAAACCCATATAGGAACAAGGACAGAAGGGAACGGAAAAAGAGTGCAAGCCAACGCACCAG
>VSNB01000257.1 GCA_009774055.1 Clostridiales bacterium | reverse complement strand
CCGGCCCCCACCGAGTTCTCAACCTCTCTATTGGTGGGAAGCGTCAGTGTTGTATACGACGTCTACGACGCCCTGTCCCAGGGGGCTCGGGAGGGGCTGGACATCCTGCTGGGCATCCTGCCCAACCTGGTGGGGCTGATGACGGCGGTGTACATGCTGCGGGCCTCGGGGCTGATGGAGCTGCTGGGGAACCTGCTGGCCCCGGCGCTGACGAAGCTGGGCATCCCGCCAGAGACGGCAGCGCTGCTGTTCGTCCGCCCCATCAGCGGCAGTGGGGCCCTGGCCATCGGCAGTGAGCTGATGGCCTCCCACGGGCCGGACTCCTACGTGGGCCGGGTCGCCGCCGTGATGCTGGGGAGTACGGAGACGACGTTTTACACCATCGCCGTCTACTTCGGGTCCGCCGGCATCCGGCGGACCCGGTACGCCATTCCCGCCGCCCTGCTGGCCGACCTGGCGGGGTTCATGGCGGCGGCCTTCGCGGTGCGGCTGGTGTTCGGCACATAGCGGAACAATGCGCGAGGGACCGGGCCGGTACGGCCTGGTCCCTCGCTATGTTAGGAGGAGTGGAACGCTTGTTTATGCGATGGAAATGGTTACCGTGCCGCTGCCGGCGTCCCAGGAACCCTGGAGCCCCAGAGCGGACAGGGAGGCGAGGCTGCAGTAATTGCTGCCCCGGATGGCGTAGAGGGCAAGGGCCGTCTCCTCGCCGTCCAGCTGGACAGAGGCCGCGCTGGGATTGACCAGCTTCTCCGTGCCGGAAACCGCCTCGCCCTCGCCGCCGACGGGGGCGTACGCCTTGCCGGAAGTAATGGCGATGGTCTTTTTCCCGTGATCCCACCCCAGGTCAAACCCGGCGGCAGAACCGGAAATGGCGGCGGCCACATCCCGCAGCTTCACATAGGGCGCGCCGTTGATCAGGTAGACCGCCACGGCCGCCTCCTTACCATCCACCAGGACTCTGCCCTCCGCCGCCTGGGCGGAAACGGTGTTCCGAGAGACGGTGACCTCGTCCACGGCCTGGCCGTCCACGGTCAGAGTGTAGGTTCCGTTAGGAGCCTTGAGGGCATAGCCGCCGTCCGCGCCCGCCTTGGCGGATACCTTCACCTCACCATTGGCGCGGAGCTCCACGGAGGCTCCCGGCGCAGCCTGGCCGTCCACAATGTACTCGCCCCGCAGGCGGGTCTGGGTCAGGCCATCGGCGGTGTAGGCATCGGAGAGGGTTCCGTCCATACTCTTGGCGTAGTAATACAGGGCGGTCCAAGCCTTCAGCTCGTAGTCCGTGCCCTCCAGCACGCCCACGCCCTTGCAGTAGGGCGCCCAGAAGGCGTAGTACTCCTCGGAGGTGTTGTCCGCCGGAACCTTGGCATAGGTCTTGGCCGCCTCGTCATAGGGGGCGAAGGGGATCTCGCCGTAGCCCAGGGTTTTGGTCAGCGTGGGCATGAAGCCCACCAGATTCTGGGTGGATTCGAAGGTGAAGGAGGTCAGATACCCCTTGTCCGGGTCCAGGGGGGACCAGGTATCGGTATCCGGGTCGTAGATCTCAATGGTGTCGAGGTCACAGGAGATCGTCTTACCGCTGACGTCGTAGCGGTAGCGCATGTTGGCGCTGTGGAGGGTGCCCGCGCCGCCGTAGAGGTCCTCTCCGTTGGCATGGGAGCACATGGCGTCAAAGAGGCAGATGCCCGCCAGCTGCTTGCCGGAGAGGCTGCAGACGATCAGGCTGGACCCCGCGCTGTGGTCCACTGCGGACTCGCCGGTGGACTGCATGTTGAAGGCATCGGCGGCGGTAAACTCCCCCTGGTAGAGGGCGGTGCGGACGTAGCCGCCGAAGAAGAAGGATACCTGGGAGCCGGAGGCGTAGTTGAAGGCATCGCCGATGAAGGCGGTGACGGGGGACTGGACATAGGTATATCCGCCGTCTCCATTGCGGCTGAACACGTAGTTGCAGCCCTTCTCCACATTCATCGCCACCGTGGCGGGGGTCACGCCCTCCAGGCCCAGCCGGGAGAAGTAGCCGTCGGAGGCCACCAGGGCCTCGTCGTACTTCTCCACCAGGCCGGCCAGCTTCCGGTAGGCTTCTCCGGAGGCGGAGACGTCGGAGGACGCCCGGTCATAATCGCTGGTGAGGGTGAGGGTCCGGGTTTCGGAGGGGAGCCAGGTCCAGCCGTCCTCGGTCTTATCCAGGCTGAGAATGCCCAGGTGCTGGGCGTACTCGCCGGTGGAGTAGATGATGACGCCGTTGACGGTGACCGGCTCAGAGTACACGGTGTGGCTGTGGGCGCTCTGGATCACATCCAGGTAGCCCTGGGACGCCTCGGCCACCGCTTTGTCCTCCTCGTCGCCGCAGTGGCTGACGGCAATGACGATGTCGCAGCCCTTCTCCTCCTTGAGGAACTTAGCGTAGATATTGGCTGTAGCGGCGCAGTCCATCCTCGTCAGGTCGGAGTTCTTGCAGTAGCCGTAGGACTCCTCGCCCTCCAGGGCAAAAAGGCCCACCTGATAGCCGTTGACCTCGGTGACGGCGTAGTTGACCGCGCCGGTTTCCGCATACTGACCGGAGGCGAACGCGTTATGGCTGGAGTCCTCGGGGTCAATGTCGGCTTCCGTGTAGGCAATTTCCCTGCCATCCGCATCGTATTTGATAAACATGTTGGAGACAAGCAGGGTGGGGAGGGCATCCTCCACGCCAAAGGCGGCGCGGTTTTTCTCCGCGTTCACCCAGGAATTTTCCACAGCCTGGTCCCCCACATCGAACTCGTGGTTGCCCAGGGTCGCGTAGTCGAAGCCCAGGGCCGCCAGGACCATGATCTCCCAGCCCTGCTGGTAGCCGTCCTGATAGGGGGTGCCCTGGGAGTAGTCGCCGCCGTTGAGGGTCAGGGCCTTGCCCTCGGCCCGGGCCCGCTCCTCCGTCAGGGCGGCGGCCATGCGGGCCACGCCGCCGATGACGCTGGTGGAGCCATCGGCCTCATAGATCTTGGAGGGGCCCAGGTTGGAGTGCATGTCGTTGGCCAGGAAGAGGACCAGGTCGCCGGCATAGGGAGCGGCCTCCCCCTCGGCGGCCAGGGCAGCGCCGGGCAGCAGGCCGGCGCACAGGAGCAGCGAGAGCAGGAACGCAGTCAGTCGAATCCCTTTTTTCATCCTAAAAATATCCTTTCCTATTATTTCCCAAGCAATATAACGTGCCTCTGGTTTCCCGGGTTCCCACCTCCCCCTCCGGCAAATAAAAAGACGCGCAAAACAAATCCTTTCGGAATTGTCCTGCGCGTCTCAAGCTCTCTGCACAAAAACTACATAATACGGCAAAAATTTTTGCTGAATTTAGTATAACAGCACAATCGCAAAAAAGCAAGGGGGGAAAGCCAAAAAATGCAATTTATTTTTCTGCCGGCAAAATGACCTCCATCCCCACCTTCTGGGGCCTCATCCCGCACCTCTCGTAGAACCGCATGGCGCTCTCGTTGCAGCTCCAAACGTTCAGCGTCAGGTTATAGCACCCGCTGGTCCGGGCCAGCTCCAGGACGGCCTCATAGAGGGACCAGCCCACCTGCCGTCCCCGGCAGGACTCGTCCACGCACAGGTCGTCCAGGTACAGGGTGGTCAGATCCCGGAGGGACCCCTCTCCCTGATGCCGCTGAAAGATGCAGAAGGCATAGCCCGCCACCCAGCCGGTTTCGTCCTCTGCCACCAGGATGGGGCGTTCCCCGTCCCGCAGAAGCGCGCGCAGCTCCTCGTTGCTGTATTTGCGGCCTCCGTCCCGGAACAGATCCGGCCTGCCCTGGTGATGGACCCGGCACACCTGGAGCAGCAGCTCCCCCATACGGGGGATATCTCTTTCTTCCGCAGGACGGATGTTCATGGCCTTTCCTCCTTGTTCTCCTCTTTCTCGGGAATCAGCCCTCCGATGAGCTCCATCACCGCCGCGCCGCCCAGCAGCACCCCCGCCGCCGGCGGCACCCAGGGGACGCTGCCCGGTACGCTCCGCCGCCCCGGCGGTGGGGCCTCCAGGGGAGCGCAGCATGCGGGCTCCTCGGGACTGTAGACCACCCGCAAATGCTTCACGCCCCGCCGGCCCAGCTCCCGCCGCATAACCCGGGCCAGGGGACAGCCGCGGGTTTTCGCCAAATCCGTCACCTCCAGCAGGGAGGGGTCCAGCTTGTTCCCCGTGCCCAGCGCGGACACAATAGGGATGCCCCGCTCCAGAGCCTGGCAGATCAGGTCCACTTTGCAGGACACCAGGTCGATGCAGTCCGCCACCAGATCGTACCGCCCCCAGAACCGCTCGCTGTCCCCCCTGTCTTACCTGACGACTATGGTGTTGACCCTTCAGTCCGGATT
>VSNB01000256.1 GCA_009774055.1 Clostridiales bacterium | reverse complement strand
TTGAGGGGGTCTGCTCTTTTTCTTCAAATTTGAATTTTTTTTGAAATAATTTCGTGTTCTAATTTGCTCAGTCCCGCGCCGGGGCAAAGGGAAAATTTTTTGCCCGATTTTGAAGAAAAATACACCTGACATTGTTTACTTTGACGGCGCCATTTTAAGATTGAACAGCAGAAGTTTTTTCTGGATAAAACAGTGAAAACGTGTTCAATCTGTCCCATAATTGCACAAAAAACGAGCGTTTCGATTTCGGCGGCCTTTTCGACCTGAGAAAATATGACATTTCGCGGCAAAATTTTCTACATACAAAAAATGCCGCTTTTTGAGCCGGAAATGCCAAAAACTCGAACAAATGCAGCAAAAAAATTTTCCGCGAAGGGGGCCGTAACATCCAGACAATAGGGTGCAGAACCCGCAGTTTTCAAGGACCATTTCGAAACATTTTATTTTACCCCAAAATGCGAAAATTGAAACTTTTTCAATGACTTTTCCCCTGTGTTGACGGATTTATGGAGGTGTGCTATCTTATTGCCCAACAACGAACTGCGCAGTTTTGTTGAAAGTAAACAGGTAACAAGTTTTGTCCAAAGGAGGACGAAGAGATGACTTTAAGTTCGCGCTGTCCCGTATGCGGGGAGCCCTGTGAACATATTTTCCTTGGGATGGACGACCAAGCGTTTGGCTGCGAGCGGTGTGTGACCAAAGTACGCGTCTACGACTATGCCTTAAGCCAGTGGCCCGAAGGAGGTGTGGTCAGTGACTGACATGGTCTCCTGCCTGCTTGCGCTTATAGACGCTTATTGCCCAGAACTGACTGAACTGCACCCCGAGGACAACGAACGCTATCCCTGGTCAGACTTGGGCAACGGCAACCTGTACGCTGATTTCTTCAAGTCAATCGCAAGATATACCTCGGGCCGGCGCATATGGTACATTTTTGATGGGCGGGTGTGGCGTCCTGACCCGAGCGGGCTGCTGGCGATGGAGCTGTGTAAACAGCTCGCGGCAAAACTGAAAGAGTATGCCCTGACAATCAAGCACACCAAAATGCACACCAACTATAACAACTATGTGGAGAAGTGGCAGAAACGGAGCTATCGGGAAATCATCCTCCGGGATGCCGCCAGCGTACATCCCTTGAAATCATCCGATTTCGATTGCAAGCCTAATAGCTACAACTGCCTGAACGGAACCCTTGACCTTGCAACAGGAGAGTTTCATAAACACTGCCCGGAGGATATGCTGACCAAGCTGTCCGGGGCCAAGTACGACCCGGAGGCCCGGTGCGACCGTTGGGAGCGATTTATCAGCGAGGTCATGGAGGGAGACGAGGAGCGAGCGCTTTATCTTCAGAAGGCTTTGGGGTATGCCTTGCAGGGGAACCCCAACCAGGAATGCTTTTTCATCCTGTATGGTCCCTCCTCCCGGAACGGCAAGGGGACGGCAATGGAAACGTACCTGGCGCTGATGGGCGACTATGGCCGGGCCGTCTCCCCCCACACCATTTCTCAAAAGAAGTATGTTGACGGCAGCGGCCCCACTGAGGATGTTGCCCGCCTGGCCGGAGCCAGGTTTATCAACATCTCAGAACCGGACAGAGAAATTACTCTCAGCTCCTCACTTATCAAATCTTGGACCGGAAATGACACCATTTCCGCCCGTTTTCTCCATGAAGGCAGCTTTGAGTTCCGCCCCCAGTTTAGCATTTTTATAAATACCAATCACCTTCCCAATGTGACCGATGATACGATTTTTGCCTCTGAGCGCGCGAAAATCATTCCCTTCGAGCGGCACTTTACGGACGCGGAGCAGGATAAGGGGCTGAAAGCGGAACTGGTCCAGCCCCGGAACCTGAGCGGAATTCTCAACTGGTGCCTCCAGGGTCTTGCCCTGTTCCGGAGCGCTGGCCTGGAAGCCCCGGCCTCGGTCCGGGAGGCGACTGATATGTACCGGGAGCAGAGCGATGTGATTGGCGGCTTCATTAGGCAGAAGCTGGAGAAAGATGCCCAGGCGGAGGAACGGACGAAGGACGTATACGACGCCTACACGGTATGGTGTATCCTGGAGGGAACCCAACCCGAATCCCGGTGCGTTCTCAACAACCGCCTGCGTACTCTGGGAACCGTCAAGTCCAAGCGCCCCAAAACGGGCGGAGAAAATACCACCATGCTTATCGGATACAAGTTGAAATAAAAACAGCCCCCTTCACCGAACCGAGTACGGTGAAGGGGGCTGTTGCGTGTACCTTGGGGCAGGTGTGGCAGGCGTTCCGGGCGAAATCCGCAGATTCCGGAATTTCCGAATCGACCCGGAACGCCTCCCACATCTCCCCCAAAAATAGAGTCAATCTCAGAAACTTGGGGCATCATTATTACATTGGGGCGTCATTATTACAATGGGAACGAATTTTTTCATTTGGCGCCTTCCAGCCCAACGCCGGTGTTGGCGTCGACCTTGCGCAGCCACATTTCAGGCTTGGAGTGGTTGTCGAAAATCAGGACGTAGACCTTGCCGGAATCCTCGGCCTTCACTTCGAAGGTCTTGGACTCGCCATCAATGACGTGGCCGTCCGGGGCCCTGGTCTCCTTGACCACATAGCTGCCGGGCTGGAGGCCGGACAGAGAGGTATAGCCGTTGGGGCCAGTGGGGCCAACGTCGGCAACTGCCGTGCCATCGGCCTTGGTGATGCTGAACCATGCGCCGGCCAGGGGCTCGTCAGTCTCAGCGTCCCGCTTCAGGATGTACAAAATGCCTTCCGCATTGTTGGGGAAGGTCACCGTGTAGTCGTCATGCTGGTTGTCGATAGCGACAATCTGCGGGGTGCTGTTGACGATGTAGGGCTTGGGCACGGAAATCTCGGTGATGCGGTAAGAACCGGTGGGCAGGTCCTGCAGCACAATTTCGCCGTTCCCGTCAGTGGTTCTCTCGATGACAGAGCCCTGGAGCGGGGCCAGAGGCTCAATGCGGAAGAGGGCGTCCTTGATGGGCTGCTGGGTGACGGAATCCACCTTCCGGATGCGCAGGCCCGGCAGGGGGTCGTTCTTTGCCTCAAAGTCAACCCACACGGGGTCGCCAGAGCTGACAATGACCGTCCGGACGGCCGGCTTTCCGTCAGTCCAGTAGACGTCGGGGTCATAGCCGACAGGCGGCCGGGTTTCAGTCAGGGTGTAGGTGCCGTTGGGAACCTTTTCAAAATAGGCGTAGCCGCTTTCATCCGTTTCCTGGGTTTCGTCATAGGAACCGCCTTCATCCAGGGTGACGCTGGTCAGCCGGAACTCAGCGCCCATCAGGGGCCAGCCGGTCTTTGCGTCGATTTTGCGCACCTTGATGTTGCGGTAGCTGGTGTCCTCAAAGGTGAACTCGGTCACGCTCTGGTTAAACAGGAGCCGCTGAGTCTGGGTGTAGTCGCCGCTGCCTTGCATGTCTTTGTTGTAGCCGTCCGGGGCCTTCACCTCGGTGACGGTGATGGTCCATTCCTTCCCGGACTCATCAATGTCCGGCAGGAACTCGCCGTACTCATCGTAGGTGATACGGATGATGCCGTCCTCGTTGGTGGTCTTCTGAGTCTGGAAATTGGTCCCGTCAATCTTGATGTCGAAGGTGGCGTTGGGCAGATAAGCGCCTGTCTCCTTATCCTTCTTGGCAATCAGGATTTCGGGGTACTTTGCGTCCTTGAAGACGAACTGCTTCTCCTTCTCCCCGCGGTGGATGACCTCGGAGTGCCAGGATTTGTCGCTGATGAGATAGCCGGCGGGCGGCGTAATCTCACGCACACGCACGGTCCACTGGTCACGGGTCTGGTCCTTGAAGAAACGGCCGAACCGCTCATAGGGAATCACGATGGTACCGTCTTCCTTAGTGGGGCCGAAGGTGCCGATGATTTCGCCCTCGACCTCCACCTCAAAGGTGGCGCCGGCCAGGGGCTCGTCGGTATTGGCGGAGACCTTCTTGATGATTATGGTGGTGGGAGCCTCGTCCTCGAAGAGGAACTCCTTCAGGGTTTCGCCCTGGCGCAGGACCTGGCTGTGCCAGCTGGTATCGTCAATCATGTAGCCGTCCGGAGCAATGACCTCGCGGACGCTGATGACCCAGCTGTCCTTGTTTTCGTCGTCCAGGAACTTGCCGTACATACTGTAGTCAAGCTGGATAACGCCGTCTGGCCCAGTTGGGCCAACAGTGCCGATACTCTGCTCATCAATTTTCACTTCAAACGTAGCGCCGGCCAAGCCACTGGTTGTCCCCGTTTGAACCTTCTTGATGCGGATTTCAGAGTAGCGGTAATTGGTGAAGGAGAGAATAACATTTTCGGGGCCATCTTTCGCAGCGCAGAGCACCACTTCTTGTACCC
>VSNB01000255.1 GCA_009774055.1 Clostridiales bacterium | reverse complement strand
GCTGGTGGATGGGTACAACATCATTTTCGCCTGGGACGAGCTCAAGCGGATGGCCAGGGACAGTCTGGAGGGGGCTCGGCACCTGCTGATGGATCTGCTGTGCAACTACCAGGGCTATCAAAAGTGTGTGGTGATTCTGGTGTTCGATGCCTACAAGGTCAAGGGCAGTCCCGGCTCGGCGGAGCGGTACCGCAATATCCACGTGGTCTACACCAAGGAGGCGGAAACCGCCGACGCCTACATCGAGCGGGCCACCTACGAGATCGCCCGGGGGAACCCGGACCGCCGGGTCCGGGTGGCGACATCGGACAGCCTGGAGCAGCTGATCATCCTGGGCCACGGGGCCATCCGGGTTTCCGCCAGGGAGTTCCATGAGGAGGTGGAGGCCGCTGAGGGGCGGATTTCAGAGATCATCGCGCGCAACAACCTCCAGGGCCGGTCCTTCCAGCAGCTGCGGCACCAGCTGAAGGATCCGGGCGGAAAGGGCGGCGGGAGTTAATCCGCGCCCAGCAGGGCGGCGATCTCCGCCGCCGCGCCCGCCTCGCTGGCTCCAAAGAGATACCGCGTCCCGTCCTCTGCCGTTACCAGCAGCCACGGCCCCGTCCGGGGATCAATGCAGCAGGTGACGCGGCCCCAGCTGTCGGTGTTGTACTGCCCGGTGAGGGCGTTATTCAGGCCGCTGCCGGATATCCGGCGGAGCTGGGGGCGCTCTTCGAGGATATGGACCTCCGCAATATCCTCCAGCGCCACGCTCCATTTTCCGCCGTAGTGGGAGCCCACCAGCGCCGACTCCGTCACCGCCAGCTCTACCGGGGCCCGCTCCATGCCCATCATCCATACCCCCATCAGCGGGCAGGCCAGGAGCAGGACCAGTACCAACGCCATGAGCACCTGCCCGGACCGCCTTGCCAGATTGACCGTAGTCCCTACGCCGGTCCGGGCGTTGACCATCAATCGGGCATCGTTGGGGTTGTAGTAGATCATCCCCCAGATCCACTGGTCGTCCTCGTCCACGTAGAACCCCTGCCCGCTGTCCGCCGTCAGCTTCTCCTGCAAACGCCGCACCCGGAGCTCGATGCCCACCGCCTCCACGACAGTTATCAGGCCGTACAGCAGACACACGCCCATGCACAGCCACACATGGTCCAGCGTCAGCCACAAAAGCACGTTGAACACTCCCGTGGCCCATGCCGTCACCAGCCAGACCTTGCCCCAGTTGTACCGCCGGATGCGGGTGAGGGCCATAGTCCGCCGGCTGTCGGCGTCCACCACCTCCGCCCGGTTCCGGTACAGATACCGGTAGCATAGATAAAACACCGGAACCATCGCCGCACATATCGTCCACGCCCACCAGACCTCCCGCTCAAAGAACAGGGGGATCAAGGCGATGAAAAACGGCGGTAAAAACCACCATGGGGAGAGCCACCGCATTTCCTCCGCCGCGGCCTGCAAATCTGTGACCACCTGGGGCGCTTCCTCCGTCCGCAGCCAACCGCACTCCTCTTTGAGCCGCCGGAGAGACTTGTTGCACCGGATATAGGGGACCGCGAACACAGCGCACAGCGCGATGATCCAGACCACAACGTAGATCATAAAAAGACCGACGCTCCTGATAAACAGGCCGGGAACCACCGCCGCCAGCATCACCCAGCACATCCGCTTCAGCTCCCGCCCGTACCGCTCCAGCAGGGCGAGCACCTCCGCATCCCCCTGAGCCTCGTAGGGCAGGGTCACGCCGACGATGATATTTTTCTTTGGCTTGCACTCGTTTTTCTGCATGAAATACACGATGGGCAGCACCGGCAGCATGACCGCCCATGCAATGATGCTCCAAAATACCGTCATTTCCCCGTCACCTCCCCGTCATACAGCTTTCCGCACAGCTCCAATACTTCCTCCCGTCCCATCCCCGCCAGCCGCAGCTCGCACAGCCGCAGCCGCAGGCCCTCCAGCGTCTCCGGCTCCGCCCCCGCCTCCGGCAGGCGCACCACGGCTCCGTCCCGGTGGCCGGTGGTGATATAGCCCTCCGCCTTCAGCAGCTGGTAGGCCTTGCTGGCGGTCATCATGTTGATGCCTGCCTCCTCCGCCAGGGCGCGGATGGTGGGCAGCCGCTCCCCGGGCTTCAGCTCTCCCGAGGCGATGGCGGTGACTACCTGGTTCCGGATCTGCTGATAAATGGGCGCATCGCTGGAAAAATTCAATTGAAGCAACATGGGTCCACCTCCTTTGCATTATTTATTATAATGTAAATAATGCAATTTGTCAAGACGCGCCGCTCCGGCTGGATTGGCTTAGCCGACAAAAATGTACCCCGGAAATTGTGCAACCTGCAGAAATCCGGACGGCGGCGGAATCTGTCCTTGACTTTCCCCTGGGGGGACGGTATCATGTTTGAGGTTAATTTATTGGGATGTTGCCGTTTATGGACTGGACCAGCTCTTCTGACCGTATCCCAGGTTCTGCGCGGGATATTGAGGCAGGGAGTTGGTTTATTTTATAATCGGCCCTCCCCGGGGCGGGACCGGGAGAATGCCGCCGGGGAGGGGATTGTGACCGAGAGCCTGTTGGCAGGAAGGAGGGCGCCGCCATGCAGACGGCGGACGGAAACTCTATATTGAAGGGCGTCGCCATCGGTCCCCTGCGCATTTTCAAGCGGACGGAGGCGGAGATCGCCGCCCTCTCCACCCTTACGCCTGCAGAGGAGGCCGCCCGCTTCCACGCGGCCAGGGTCACGGCCATGGAGCAGATTCAAACGCTGTATGACAAGGCCCTGGGCGAGGTGGGCGCGGCGGACGCCGCCATCCTCGTCATCCATCAGATGATGCTGGAGGACGAGGACTACCTGGAAGCGGTGAGGCGCATTATGGAGGAGCACGGCGGCACCGCCGAGTACGCCGTCTCCGCCGCCGGCAGGGAGTTCGCCGCCGCCTTCGCCGCCGTGGAGGACGAATACATGCGGGCCCGGTCGGCGGATGTGCGGGATGTCTCCCGCCGGATGGTGAACATCCTCACCAACCGCTCCGACGCCTCCATGCAGGACAGCCGGCCCGCCATTCTGGCGACGGACGACCTGACCCCCAGCGAGATGGTGCGGCTGGACAAGTCGAAGCTGCTGGGCATCATCACCCGCCACGGCTCCAGCAGCAGCCACACCGCCATCCTGGCCCGGACCATGAACATTCCCGCTCTTGTGGGAGTGGATTTTGACGAGAGCTGGGACGGCAAAATGGCGGCTCTGGACGGCTATGCCGGGCGGCTGTATGTGGACCCCACCGAGGAGCTGCTGACCGCCATGGAGGAAAAGCTCCAGGCAGACCGGCGGCACATGTCGCGTCTGCGGGAGCTGATGGGAAAGTCCAATGCGACCCTGGACGGCCGGGAGATCCGGGTCTGCGCCAACATCGGCAGCGTCGAGGACGTGGAGCTGGCTCTGCGGAACGACGCCCAGGGCATCGGCCTGTTCCGCAGCGAGTTTATCTACCTGGAATCCGAGGACTATCCTGCCGAGGAGCGGCAGCTTTCCATTTACCGGCGGGTCGTGGAGGCTATGGCGGGGAAGCGGGTAGTGATCCGCACCCTGGACATTGGCGCGGACAAGCAGACGGCTTATTTCGGCCTGGAGGGGGAGGAAAATCCCGCCCTGGGGTACCGGGCCATCCGCATCTGCCTGACCAGGCCGGAGATTTTCAAGACTCAGCTGCGGGCCATCCTCCGCGCCAGCGCCTTCGGCCCGGTCTCCATCCTGTTTCCCATGATTATCTCCCGGGAGGAGGTGCGGGAGGCCAAGGCGCTGCTGGCGGCGTGCCGGGCGGACTTGAAACGGGAGGGCGTTCCCACCGGTGAGCTGGAAATCGGCGTCATGATCGAGACGCCTGCCGCCGTGATGCTGGCGGAGGAGCTGGCGGAGGAGGCGGACTTCTTCTCCATCGGCACCAACGACCTGACCCAGTACACCCTGGCCCTTGACCGGCAGAATCCTAGTTTGGACCGCTTCTATGATCCCCGGCATCCCGCCGTATTGCGGATGATCCGCCATACGCTGGAGGCCGGACACCGGCACGGCTGCCGAGTGTGCATCTGCGGCGAGCTGGGCTCGGACCAGACGATGACGGAAACGTTTATACGGATGGGGATAGATGAGCTGTCTGTCTCCCCTTCCGCCATCCTGCCCCTGCGGAAACTGATCCGGGGGCTGGATTTGAGCAGGCCGCAGGAGAATACAGGCGATTGACGAGCAGGGAGCCCCCGGGACCGATGGTCCCAGGGGCTCTCTGCTCCACAAAAAAGATGCTTAGCATCTTTTTTGATAAAGGGGAAAGGGCCGAGATCGGCCCGCAAAGTAATTTTTCGACGGACCA
>VSNB01000254.1:3568-4359 GCA_009774055.1 Clostridiales bacterium | reverse complement strand
TCCTGCGAGTTTCTTCCTTGCCAGACAAAAAATTTTTCTCGCCAATCTGCATACCGTCACCTATTGGTACTGCTTCTAAGCTCCCGCGCGGTCCGCATCGATCCAAACCCCATCCTCCATGTGTCGTTTGAGGGCACTGTTCGGGGCAAGCCCTATCGGATCGAGTATGAGGTGACGGACAGCACTCTGCATGTCCTCAGCTTTCCGGCGCATCACAATGACAACGACGGGGACTGCTCCGGCCAAGTGCTGGTCACCGTTCCGGAGGACACGGCTTTGGAGGAGATCAAGATCAGCCTGGGCGTAGGAGATGCCACCCTCTGTGAACTGTCCGTGGATGAGGCAGAGCTGGAGACCGGTGTGGGCAACCTGTCTGTCATCGATACCGCCGCCGGGGAAGTGGAACTGGATACCGGCGTGGGGGACGTGAAAATCAGCGGGATCCCCGCAGCGACGATGGAACTGACCACGGGAGTGGGGAACGTTACCGCCAGGCTGGACTGCGCTCCGGAGGAGTGCAGCTGGATGCTCACCTCCGGTGTGGGGTCGATCCAGGTGGATGGCGTCACCTCGCTAATGAATGACAGCCACAAGGCCCCAGACGGCTCCTGCCAACTCACTGGCTCCACCGGCGTGGGCAGTGTGGATGTTACGTTTAGCTGAAACATGAGTACATGGTATAGACTGGTAAAATAGCGAAAAGAACCTCAGCAGGCCGCGCCGTTAACCGCGCGGCCTGCGGTTAGTCGCCGTAACGTAACCGGGCCAGCGGCGGCCTGGGCCCGGCCAGG